>JAUQXD010000955.1 GCA_030834835.1 Thermoflexales bacterium
CTTCACGCAGCATCGCCAGACCCAACAAAATTACGCCCAGCACAATAGACGCGTCGGCGATGTTGGAGGTGTACCAGCGCGTCGCGCCGAGGCCAATATCGATGAAGTCCAACACTTGCCCCAGTCGCAGTCGATCGATCAAGTTACCGAGCGAACCGCCCAGCGTAAAGCCCAGCGCCATGCCCAACAACAATTGATCGCCGCGCAGTTGGCGCGCATACACGATGATACCGATACTGACGACGATGGCGACGCCGATGAACACCGGGTTCATGTTTTGAAACAGGCCAAACGCCGCCCCCATGTTGTAGGCATGCACGACTTGAAACAGCGGCAGCGGGCCGGGCAAGGGTGACCAGGTACCGCCTAACGGCACATGGGTCGCGACCAGATACTTGGTCACTTGATCAGCGGTCAACACCAGCGCCGCAAACAGCAGCATCAAACGATGACTCTTCTTCAATCGACACTCTTTCCAGACAGAGAGACAGAGGCACGGCGAAGACCTGACGTCTTCGATGTCCCCGTGCCTCTGTGATGGGCAGTTGCTTTAACGATGTTCGCGCTTCGATTGGCACTTCAAGCACAACGCCGCGTAAGGAATCGCCTCCAGCCGCGCCGCGTCGATCTCGGTGCCGCAGTCGACGCACAAACCATATGTGCCAGTGTCGAAGCGTACCAGCGCATCTTCGACAAAGCGCAACGTCTGCTCGGCATTAACCCGCACGGCAAGGTCACGCGCCTGATCGAAGGCCAACGTGCCGTCATCGGCGGGATGCGTGCTGTAACCCACGCCTTCTTCTTTGACGACGGCGCTGAGTTGTTGCAGCTGTTCCGTCAGCGCGGCGCGTTCCATCAGCAGCGCAGTCTTCAAACGATCATATGGTATCGGCATGGCAACCTCCTTCCCTTTGGCGGCATCATTCTACCACAGACGTAATGCGTACTGCGTAATACGTGAGACGCAGGTAGCGGGTTACGCAGTACGTACACTTGCCCTGGCGGGCAGTGCTAGGGTTACGTGATTAAGCGGTCTTCATCACGCCGAGTTTCACCCTTATCCCATCGATCTCACCTTCGTCGACGGCGCCCTGCGGCTCACCTTCGGTCATCGAATCGGCCAACGTTTCCGATTGGATATACGTCGCCCACTGCTCAATGGCCGCTTTCACGTCACTATCGGCCTGATAGGTCAGCTCAATGTGATCGCTGATCTCGAAGCCCGCCTGTTTGCGCAGGTCCTGCACGCGCCGCACCACCTCGCGCGCTTGCCCTTCACTCTTCAATTCGGGCGTGATGTGCGTATCGAGCGCGACAACCACACCGCCTTCTGACGCGATGGCGAAGCCTTCACGCGGCTGCGGCGTGACAAGGATTTCATCCGGCGCGAGAGTGAACTCGCCTAACGTCACACTTTGCCCCGATCGGACGGCATGCGCCACTGCGAAGCCGTCCGCACTTTGCAGTGCAGCGCGCACTTGCGGGAACTTTTGGCCGAACTTCGGGCCGAGTTTCTTGTTATCGGGCAACAACTTATACGTCACGAAATCGGCTTCATTTTCAGCCAATTCGACTGACTTCACGTTGAGTTCGTCGGCGATGATGTCCTTGGTGCGTTCGACGCTGTCGCGCTGATCGTGCGTCACGACGACAATGGCCTTGCCCAACGGCTGGCGCACCTTCACACTCGACGACGATCGGATCGAGTGACCGAGCGCGACGGCGGCGCGGCTGATGGCAACATCGTTCAGCAGTTCGTGATCGATCGTGGCTTCATCGGCTGTCGGATACGCGCAGTGATGGATCGATTCGGGCGCGCTGTCATCGACTGATCGTACTAGGTTTTGATACAGCGCCTCAGTCACAAAAGGCAGCATTGGCGCGAGCAACTTGGCAAACGTGACGAGCACTTCATACAAGGTCAAGTACGCGGCCTGTTTGTCGCTGTCGCCCACGCTCTTCCAGAAACGGCGGCGCGAGCGGCGCACGTACCAGTTGCTCAAATCGTCGACAAAGACATCGGCTGCTTTCGCCGCGCGCGACATATCATAGTCGGCCAACGCCGCCGACATCTCGTTCGTCAGCTCAGCCAATCGGGCGCGGATCCACCGATCGAGTGACGTGAGTTCGCCGGTCGTTCCGTTCGGCGTCCAACCATCCAGATTCGCATACGTCACGAAGAACGAGTACACATTCCACAACGGAATGAAGAAGCGGCGGCGCGTCTCATCGGCGTGATGATAGCCGAAGAGCATGTCCGTATCGTAACGCTGATTGACGAACATCCACCGCATCACGTCTGCGCCGATGGTATCCGCCCCCTCGTTGAACTCGATCGCGTTGCCCCAACTCTTGTGCATGGGGCGACCGTCTTCGCCCAGCAAGGTCGCAAAGCCCAAGACGGTCTTGGTGGGTCGTTCGTCCGTGACGGCGGTGCTCATCGCCAGCAGCGCATAAAACCAGTTACGGAATTGGCCGGGGAACGATTCGGTGATGAAGTCCGCCGGGAACCACTGCCGCCAGTAGTCTGGATCAAGCCGATAGTTCATCGTGCTCATTGAGACGATGCCCGCATCGAGCCACGGATTGCCCACATCTTTGATGCGTTCGACTTCTTCACCGCAGTGACTGCATTTGATTTTAACGGCATCGATGTACGGTCGGTGCGGTGAATGCCCGACAAATTCCGCCCAGCCATCGATGGCGCGTTCTTTCAGTTCTTCGCGCGAACCGATCACTTCGTAGTGGCCGCACTTCTGGCAATCGAAGATGGGCAGCGCGAGGCCATAGTAGCGCTTCTTGCTGATCATCCAGTCGTGCATGTTGCGCAACCAATCGAGTTCGCGATCCTTGCCGAACTCGGGAATCCAGCGGATGTTGTTGGTGACATCCATCATCGGTTGGCGCAGGCCGTCCATGCTGATATACCACTCGTCGACGAGGCGGAAGATCAGCGGCGTCTGACAGCGCCAGCAGACCGGATAGCGGTGCACGTAATCGTCGATGCGATAGAAGCGGCCTTTCACTTTCAGCGCTTCCACGATCGGGTCTTTCACGTCCGTCACGTGCTTGCCGGTCAGCCAACCGAAGCCGTCGATGTACACGCCGTTTTCATCCAACGGCGCAAGCACCGGCAGACCGTCGCGTTTGCCAAGTGCAAAGTCCTCCGCGCCGCAGCCCGGCGCGATGTGGACGATGCCGGTGCCTTCTTCTTCACCAACTTCGTCCCACACGATCACGCGATGCGCATCCTTCGCGGCGACGGGTAGATCGTCGAAGGGGCCGTAGTAACGCCAGCCTTCCATCTCGCGGCCCTTCAATTCGCCGACGATTTCGAACTTGCCCTTGAGCATCTTGGTCGTGCCCCTGGACATGTAGAAATACTCGTCGCCTTGCTTGACCTTGACGTAGGTCAGGTCAGGCCCAACCGCGGCCGCCACGTTCGAGGTCAGCGTCCACGGCGTCGTCGTCCAGACCAGCAGCGATTCTTTCGTTTCGCCGTCGCCCCAGTGACCGACGAGCGGGAAACGCACCGTGAGACCCGGATCGGTTTTCTCGACGTAGCCTTCGGTGACGATCTCATGTTGGCTGATGCCCGTGCCGCAGCGCCAGCACCACGGCATCACGTCGTGACCTTTATAGATCCAGCCGCGATCGAAGCACTTCTTCAGGAAGCCCCAGATTTGATAGTTGTTCTCGTCGCTGAAAGTGAAGTACGAGCCGCCCATATCGCCGACGCCGAGTTGACCCACGACCTGCTCGACCGTGCCTTCGAATTCGCCGTCCGGCCCGCGATACTGGATCGCTTGATTGGGGTCTTCGCCTAACTTATCGCGCAGCATGCGCAACGAATCGGGATCATCCCAGTTGACCCAGTAGCCCAATCGAATCGACTGCTCGGTCTGCGTGGCCGCGAAGTTCAATACGCGCTGCTTGCACAGCATCACAAATGGTGCGATGCCGTACACTTCGATGTCGCGCTTGCTCTTGAAACCGAGGTCGCGCTCGACGTTAACTTCGATCCACAGGCCCTGGCAGTCGAAGCCGTTCTGCCAGCGTTGATTCTCGCCCAGCATGGCGTGATAGCGCTGCACGATGTCTTTGTAGGTGCGTCCCCACGCGTGATGGACGCCCATCGGGTTGTTGGCCGTGATCGGGCCGTCGAGGAACGAGTAGCGTTTCTCGGATGAAGCGAGCAAGCGGCGCAGTTTGTTGAACGCGTCGGAATCTTTCCACCACTTCAGGATTTCGCGTTCCTGCGCGGGGAAATCGACTTTGGTTGAGACGGGCTTAAAGGGCATGTTGTCCTCGGATTCTGATCCACGAATTCACACGAATCTTCGCTAATGTCTCTATCCTTCGTGTCGATCAGCAATTCTCATTATGGCCTCTAAAGAGCGGAGTCAGGCGTCCCCAGACGCCGGGTGCGCCCGAACCGCACGTGGGCGTGCTCGCTCCTCGGTCAAATTGAGAATTGCTGCGTGCCAATTCGTGAAGATTCGTGGATCAAGTTTTTGTTTTACTCGACCACCACTTCAATGCGTTTGTTGATCTTGCCTTTGCTCTTGTAATCTGTCACGCGGATGCGGCCCACCTCGGACGTGTTCGCCACGTGTGTGCCACCGTCGGCCTGCAAGTCCAGCCCCTCGATCTCAACGGTGCGGACTTCGGGAATGCCGGGCGGCAACAGGCTGATCCTGGTGCGGATCAGATCGGGTATCTGAAAGGCTTCGTCGCGCGGC
>JAUQXD010000956.1 GCA_030834835.1 Thermoflexales bacterium
GGCGGCGCGATCCCGTCGCGCGCGGAATACGGCCTGACGAAAGAGCAATTCGACGCCGCGATTCCCGAGGAATTTTGGCGCGAGGTGGTCGATCGGGTGGCGGCCGAGGCCCCCGATACGCTGTTGTTAGCCGAAGCGTTCAGGATGATGGAGGGTTACTGCGTGCGGACGCGGGGCATGCATCGCGTCTACAACAGCGCCTTCATGAACCTGCTGCGTGATGAGGATAACGGCAAATATCGCAGCGTGATGAAGAATACGCTGGAATTTGATCCGGAAGTCATGAAGCGCTACGTGAACTTCATGAACAACCCGGACGAGAAAACGGCCATCGAGCAGTTTGGTGACGGCGACAAATACTTCGGCATCTGCACGCTGATGGCGACCATGCCGGGTCTGCCGATGGTAGGCCACGGTCAGGTAGAGGGTTTCCGCGAGAAATACGGCATGGAATATCGCCGCGCCTATTACGACGAGACCCCGAACGGCTGGCTGGTCGATCGGCACGCGCGCGAAATCTTCCCGCTGTTTCACAAGCGGCAGCTGTTTGCCGGCGTGGATAACTTCCTGCTATACGATGTCTACACGGCCGACGGCGGCGTAGATGAGAACGTGCTGGCCTATTCCAACGTCGTCGGGGCCGAACGCAGCCTGGTCGTCTATCACAATAAGTTTGCCGACACGCGCGGCTGGATTCGCACCTCGGCGGCGTTTGCGGTGAAGACCGGCAATGGCGACGAGAAGACGTTGGTGCAGAAAGAACTGCACGACGGTCTGCGCCTGCCCAACGATCCCGATCGCTGGCTCATTTTCAAGGATCAGATCACCGGTCTTGAGTACATTCGCAACTGCCGCGAGTTGTACGAGCACGGCCTGTACATCGAACTGGGTGCGTACAAGTGTCACGTGTTCATGGACTTTCATGAAGTCGTGGACGACGAAGCGCGACGTTACGCCAAACTGGCCGAGTACCTCAAGGGCGGCGGCGTGCCCAACATGGACGAGGCCGTGCGCGATGTGGCTTCACGGCCCGTGCAAGTACCGTTCAAGGAACTGGTCAATGCGGGTTTCTTCAAGTGGCTGCTGGAGAATCGCGTCACTGATCCGGCGACAGAGTTGAAGGCGTCGATCAGTGAACAGGTGGAGATGAAGGCGCAGTACGTGGTCGATGGTATTCAATATCTACTCGGGATTGATACGGCGGATACAACCGTCCCGGCGGCCACCCGATCGGACATCGATGCGATCCTGCAACTTCCGATCGTGGCGGCGCGCTTCCCTAAGCCCAGATCGCGCAAGTACGCGGCGGCAATCGAGTTCCTGCAATCGAGTCTGACGCCCGCGCCGGTAGTTGAGCCGAGTGTTGGGGCGACGCCGGTAAAAACGCCGGCGACAAAGTCGGCCGCCGCTAAGCCGGTGGTGGCGAAGCCCGCCGTCACGCCCGTGCTCAATGATAACGTCGCGTGGCACTCGTTGTTGAGTTGGGCGGGCATTCGTTCGCTCGGGCAGGTGCAGGCCGATCAACCGATCCCGTCCCAGAGCCGGGCATGGATCGACGAGTGGTTGCTGGATCGACTGGCGATCAATGCCCTGCGCGAAGCCAAGTTGAGTGAAGCCAGCATCTGGCAAGTCGTGAATGCGATCAAGGCGCTAACCACCCATCAAGGCTGGCACAAGACCGATGTGGCCGCGAAGAAGCGCGCGTATCGGCTGGCCGACACCTTATTCGCGGACGCCGATGTGAAGCGGTTGTTGCAGGTGAATGACTATCAGGGCGTGGTATATTTCAACAAAGAGGCGTTTGGCAGGTTGCTGTGGTGGCTGTTGGCCGTGGCCGTGATCGACATCACCGCCAATCCTGAAGCCGTCGCCGCTGATGTGCCCGAGGCCATCATCGCGGCTTATGATGTGATCAAGGCCCTGCAAGATGCCGAAACGCGATCGGATTATCAGGTGGAGAAGTTGAAGACGGCGTTGATCGTGTAGCGCTGCACCTGATTCACGTTAAAACATCAGCAGACGCACAACGAGGCGAGCCGCCCCTGGCCCGCCTCGTTGCGCTTACCCGTCGCTGCAAACCCCAATCGGAGGAAACCCCTTACCTGAACTTCATCTGATGCTGCGAGAACCACAGGCCGCCCAGGCCAATCGCCAGCAGCATCACGAACCCTACAATCACTTCCCGCCAGTCGCCGGATTCCGGCGTGCTCGCCAGTGACAGCCCCAACAGCAGGCCAATCAGGAGTGTCGCCACCATGTTCGTATGGTTGATCTTCCAGGCGTGCCGTTGCCTCATGATCGGCCTCCCTGATTGAATGCTGTGTGTTTGTATTGGTTGTGAGCAGTGTAGCATGCTTTTTGACAGAAATGACTTTCAGATGCATTACAGAGTGATTGCAGTTTGATTGCAATCACTGGGTCAGCAATCTATTCTTTTTGCCGGGCCTTTGCCATCGATTGGAAATCGACGGCCAGTGGTGGGAAGCCCGCGTCGCGGGCTTGAGGGTCGATAGCCGTCGGCTTGCAGCCGATGGCGGCTGTTGATTTAGAGCGCCATCAGCGTCGGGGCAAGGCCGAGATGTAAGAGGGTGCTTAAGACAAGAATGATGACAAAGCTACTGTGCTTCGTCTTGTGGCGAAAGACCAGCATGCCCAGCCAGCCGCCGGGGAAGCCGCCCGCCACGGCCAGTAATTGCAGCACAATCTCCGGAACGCGCAGGCCGCCGCGTTTCGATTGGCCTTTATCGAAGCCGTACCAGAAGAAGGTGATCACGCTGAGCGTCGCCAACCACGCCAGATAACGGGGCAGTTGATACTGGCGCGCGTAAGTGTAGGCCGCAAAACCAATGATGAGGACCAATACGACCGTCAACACGCCAAAGGTCTGTTTAGGGCTGCGCCGTCGTCGAGGACTCATGGCCTGTGCTCCGATTGGTTTGGCGTCATGCCCGAACGCTTCTATCGGGCATCCATGTTCTCGATTGCGAAATCGTGCTGATACAAGCTGGATTCCCGCCGAAAGCACGCGGGAATGACAAAGCCGTATCTAGCGTTTGCGCTGGCTCAGATAATGATGCCACAACACGCGTGCGGCGACGGCTCGCCACGGCCGCCACGCTTCGCTCAGCGCGGTGAGTTCATCGTATGTCGGTCGCGCAGGCAATTGCTTGACGTGATGCGCCGCAACCGCTAAAGCCAGATCGCCGTGCGGCCATACATCGGGACGACGAAGAGCCATGAGCAGGTAGATGTCGGCGCTCCACACCCCAATGCCCTTCAGTTCGATCAGTCTTGCCCGCGCTGATTCGTCGTCCATGTTCGCCAGCGCAGTCGGGCTGAAGCGCCGATCGAGAATGGCCTGCGCCAGATACCGCGCATAGCCCGTCTTCTGGCGGCTAAAGCCGATCGCTTTGAGGGTGGCGTCATCCAACGTGAGCAGGTTGCCGGGCGTCACACGGATCGCCGCTTTCAGCCGATTGAAGGCCGCGCGCGCCGAAGCCAGCGAGACTTGTTGCTCAAGGATAATGTGAATCAGCGTGGGGAAGCCGGGGCGACGCGCCCACATCGGCGGCGGGCCGTATTGATCGATCACGCGGGCCAGATCGCGATCGCGTTTGGCGAGAACGCGCAAACCGCGCGCCAGGGTCTCGTCGGTGAGCGGCGTCGGCGTCATGGCGCGCTCTGCAAGCTCGAAGGATGAAGGCCCGCCTGATAACCGGCCGCCAGGGCGCGCACGCTCGATCGGGGCGTGAGCACGGTCACCCGTGTTTCTCCCGATGGACGCGACATTCGCTGCGTATAACCGAACGGACTCCACGCCAGCAATTGATCGCCCAACACCAGCCATGCGGTGTCATCGCCCGCTCGCTGTATGAAAGTCCCGTCGGGCAGCGCCGATAATCGATCGGCGTAGGTGACCTTGCGCCCGTTCGCATCGATCCGTTCTTGATGGAGGACCGCATCGATCGCGGTCGCCAATGGCCTGGGGCTACCGGCGAGATCGGCATTGGCCTGCGCCCAGATCGCTCGAAACTCGTTGAATCGATCGCGCAGGCATTCCGCGCAGGGGCGATGCCCGGCCGCCAGGGCGGTGGCTTCGTCGAGGAAGAACAGTTCGGTGTAGTGGCCGGGCGTCATGATGATGTGCCGGCGGCCTTTGAACTCCAGCACGCAGATGATCCAGCGTTGCAGTTGATACGGTCGCCGAATCTGCTGATGCTCATCGTGCAGGCAGCCGCGATTACCCAGCAGCGTGCCGCGGGCGGGCGTGGCGATGATGTCGCCGGTTGGGGTAACGCGATTTTGTTTAGGCATGTCGGCTCAGGCGTTCAATCGCGGCGGGCAGTTGGCCCAGATGCTCCAGCGTTTCGTAACCCGCTGCGTTGGTATCTTCGACATGCTCGTGCGCCCATGTGATGTGATAGGGAATGTGAACGGCGTGCCCGCCCAACGCGACAACGGGCAAGATGTCCGATCGGAGCGAGTTGCCGACCATGAGAAACTTCGACGGCTCGAGGCTGTGTCTGGCTAACACTGCGGCGTACGCTGCGGGCGTCTTGTCGCTGACGATCTCAATCTGGCGAAAGTACGGCTTCAGGCCGGATCGTTCGATCTTGGATTCTTGATCGAACAAGTCGCCTTTGGTGATCAGCATCAGCGGATAGGTTTCCGCCAGTTGAGCGACGACTTCAGCCGCGTGATCGAGCAACTGTAATTCGGCTGACAGCATGTGCCGGGCCAGCTGGAGCACGCGCTGCACTTCGTGCCCTTGAAGCTGGTTCGCGCTGATCTCCAAAGCGGCTTCGATCATCGATAAGGCAAAGCCCTTGATGCCGTAGCCGTATAGCGGCAGGTTGCGCATCTCGACGGCGTGCAGGGTGGCATCGATCCGATCGAGCGCGGCATAGCCGCTGAGTAACTGCCGATACTCGGCTTGCGTGGCCGCATAGAGACTCTCGGAGTGCCACAGTGTATCGTCGGCGTCGAAGGCGATGATGTCGAATTTCTTTGTCATGTTGGGAACCACCTGCTCCAATCGAACGTTATACCTGAGATTGGTTATAACACACTTGAGCCAGCAGTATAGAGGCATTCAATTGATGGGTCAATCTGCCCATCGAATCGCGGCCGGCGCGATCAATTGCCGTTGGCGTTGAGGCGTGTTAAACTCAGCGCGTGGTTCCATTGTCAGAGGGAGCGACTTGATGATTACTCGATGGTTGTGCCTGTTGTTATTCGTGCTGGCTGTGCCGATCATGCCAACAGTACTGGGGCAGGGCGCTTATCCGCCGCGCAGCGATGCGTTTATCAACGATTACGCGGCGCTGCTGACGACTGCCGACGCGACTGCCGTCCGAACGATGTTGTCCGATCTGCAAGCCTCGCACGGCGTCGAGGCGGTGGTCGTGACAATCAACTCGGTTGCCGATTACGACACCGGCGACACGACGATCGAATCGTTTGCGACCGGGCTGTTCAACACGTGGGGGATCGGCGACAAGACGCGCAACGACGGCGTGCTGTTGCTGGTGGCTGTCAAAGATCGCAAAGTGCGCGTCGAATTGGGCTCAGGCTATGGCAGCGGACCGAGCAGCGAAATGCAGGCCGTGATCGATCGCTATGTGCTGCCAAAATTCCGCGAAAGTGACTACAGCGGCGGAATCCGGATCGGCACGCAGGCGATGATCGCCAAACTGACCGATCAACCCATGCCAGAAACGGGCGACATTCCACCGACACGCGCGCCATTTGCGTCAACCGGTTCAGGCGCCAGTTCGACCCGCGATGCTGACTCCAGTCTGGGCGGCCTGTTGCTGGTGGCCGTGATGGCGTTCGCGGTGTTTGCCCTGATCAGGCAAGCGGTCAATGGA
>JAUQXD010000957.1 GCA_030834835.1 Thermoflexales bacterium
CTGGTATTACAAGCTGGTCGATGCGACCGAACAGCATGTCCACGCCATAATCCCCGGCGTGTTTCTGGGCAAGGACGTCTCCGCTTCGCATTGCTTTGTGCAAGTGCTCGACGGTGCGACCGGCCACTCCACCTATCACCGCTATCCGCTCGATCGATTCTGGGCCTCCGACTACGAACTCGATCTGCGCGTCGGGCCGAATCGCTTCTACCTTGATCGACTTCAACTTGACATCGACGACGCCGATCGCTCATTGTGCGGTGAACTTCACTTCGACGGCGTGACGCCGTGGCCGGTGACATTAACTTCGCCCGGCATCATGGGGCCGTATTCGTTTGCCCCGTTCATGGAATGCTATCATGGCGTGCTGAGCTTCGATCACGCCATATGTGGTTCGCTGGCGATGAACGGCGCGTCAATCAACTTCGACGGTGGGCGCGGCTACATGGAGAAGGATTGGGGCAGGGCGTTTCCGCAGGCGTGGGTGTGGGGGCAGAGTAATCACTTCGATCAGGTAGGCACATCCATCACCGTTTCCGTCGCGACGATTCCGTGGCTGTGGACTTCGTTTCGCGGTTTCATCATCGGCCTTTGGCACAAGCAGCGGTTGTATCGCTCTGCCACCTACACGGGCGCAAAGATCACAAGTCTCCGTTTGACCGATACGCACATCGTTCTGCACGTTGAAGATAAGCACCATCGTCTTGAAGTCGAAGCCACTCGCAGCGAGGGCGGCCTGCTGCACGCGCCCTATCGCACCGACATGCTGCAGCGTGTGACCGAAAGTCTAACGGCCACCATTGCGGTGAAGTTGAGCGAGCAGGCGGGTGATGTTATCTTTGAAGGGGTGGGGCGTCACGCCGGTCTGGAGATAAACGGCGAAATTCAACAGATCGTAGATGAGTAAGCAGACCATACTGCTACACTTCAAAATGCTTCGCAAGAAATAAGGAGACAAATGAACCGCGCAAGGCAATTTACTGAACGAGAATATCAGCGCGAGATAGAGCCAACTTTTCGGAAAATCTTTCAGTGTACAGCATCATTTGGCGAAATGTTCACATCCAACATGGTAGCGCGAGCTATTTTGTTTCCTGTGTTTCCTCAGCTTACGTTACTGGAGTTCCAGGCGTTGAGTTACGCGGCCCGTGCAGGCGGCGATCCCTGTGCTTACCTATCACTGCTGGACCGCATTGATGATATGAACTATGTACAGCATTGGCAAGTTTCTCTTGAAAGTGGAGAAGAGTATTCTAATCTTAAGACGGCAAATTCGGTGCTTGAAAACGCACTGTACTCGCCTGATGGCAAATGGGGGATTCGACTAACACTACAGAGATTTGCGGTAGTTGGTGGTTCACTTGCTTTCATTGAGACCTTGTTCAATCAATTGTCCTCATCAGTTGAGATGCACACACTCAGTTTTCTGGCAGCATATAAGGTCGATCCAAACTACTTTGGTGGCGACATTGGTTGGCTCGATGGTTTTCTGTCGGAATTGTACGGACATGAAAAATCTCAAGCGCTCCTTTCAGTGGCAGGACTTCTTTCGTAATGATTCCATTTTCGCTGAGAGGTACCATCGATTATTCTGTTTAGATGTCGAAAATCGCGCTCATTGATAACTGCTCATCTACTCACTGCCTTGCCCTTTTCTTTGGTTCCTTGTCTACTTCCCCTAACCTGCGGTATACTCTGCTTGTGAGTTTTGCCTAACTCGCGCGACCAGCCAATCGGGCGAGATGACCAACAATCCAAGGGGGGACTTCGATGGTCATGACTCTGGCCTTAACGGCCACTGAACTGAGCACGTCCACGCTCGGTGATCTATCCGCTGATTTATTGCTTGACATGTATGAAGCCATGCTGCGCGCGCGCCGCCTGGACGAGCGCTGTTGGCTGTTGCACCGGCAGGGCAAGATCGCTTTTCATATTTCCGGCATGGGGCACGAGGCCGCACAGATTGGCATTGTGTTTGCGTTACGGCGCGGCGATGATCATCTGCTGCCCTACTATCGCGATCTGGCGATGGTGCTGGCCTTCGGCATGACGCCGCTCGACGTGATGCTGGGCGTGTTTGGCAAGCAGGGCGATCCCAGTTCGGGCGGACGGCAGATGCCCGAACACTATTCGCTGCGCGCGAAGAACATCTACAGCGTGTCCAGCCCGGTGGCGACGCAAGTGCCGCAGGCGGCGGGCGTGGCGCTGGCCGAGAAGTTGAAGGGCGGCGATCGGGTGGCGGTGACGTGCCTGGGCGAAGGCTCGACCAATCAAGGCGATTTTCATGAGGCGCTGACGTGGGCGGGTGTTCATAAATTGCCGCTCATCGTTGTGGTCGAGAATAACGAATATGCCATCTCGGTGCCGATGGAAAAACAAATGGCGATCCCGCGCGTGTCCGATCGCGCGCAAGCGTATGGCGTGCGCGGCGTAACGGTGGACGGTCTCGATCCGGTGGCGACGTATCTGGCGATGACCGAAGCGGTAGCGCAGGCCCGATCGGGCGAAGGCGCGACCCTGTTTGAGGCGCGCGTGGTACGCCTGACGCCACACTCATCCGATGACGACGACACGGCGTATCGATCGAAAGAAGACAAGGTCGTGCTCAAAGCCTCCGATCCGCTACCGAAGTATCGCGAACGCCTGTTGGCTGCGGGCGTGCTTACCGATCAACTCGATCGGGAGTACGACGAGCGCATTATGGCCGAAGTCAACGCGGCCCATCAAACTGCTGAACTCGCGCCGTATCCTGAGGTTGAGTGGGCGGCAGGGCCGGTGTACGCATCGTAATACGTAGTGCGTAATGCGTAAAACGTAAGACCCTCCGTTACACTTTGCGTTTCACGTTTTACGTGCGGAGAATCCCTATGACTGAGACGACTCTTATCGAAGGCATCCGCGAGGCGATGGATGAAGAACTCGCCCGCGATGACAGTGTGTTTATCACGGGGGAAGATGTGGGTCCGCGCGGCGGGGTGTTTCGCGCCACGCTGGGCCTGTTTGCGAAG
>JAUQXD010000958.1 GCA_030834835.1 Thermoflexales bacterium
AAAAGGCCGGCTCGATCGGCCAGCCCAACTACTTCGTCGATGCGCGCGTGGTCGATGACGACAATCAGCCGGTGCCTGCCAACACGATCGGCGAACTCGTGCTCAAGGGCTTGTCGATGTGCAGCGGCTACTTCAACAATCTTGAAGCGAGTCAGGCCGCGATCGATGCCGACGGCTGGTTCCACACGGGCGATCTGGCCCGCATCGATGACGATGGCTTCTTCTTCATCGTCGATCGCAAGAAGGATATGTTCATCAGCGGCGGCGAGAATATCTATCCGGTCGAGATCGAGAAGGCATTGTACGAACATCCGGCGGTGGCGCAATGCGCCGTCATCGGCGTGCCCGACGAAAAGTGGGGCGAAGTCGGCAAGGCGATTGTCGTGCTGAAACCAAACGCATCCGCGACGGAAGAAGAATTGATCGAGCACATGAAGTCGCGGCTCGCCAGATTCAAAGTCCCCAGGAGCGTGACCTTTGTCGCAGCACTGCCGCTATCGGCGGCGGGCAAGATTCTCAAGCGCGAACTGCGCGAGATGTTCGTGAAATAAGGTCATTCACTCGCTTGCATCGTCATGCCCGAATGCTTTTGTCGGGCATCCAGACTGACTGGTCATATCGTGTGTTGACAGGCGTACTGGATTCCCGCCAACAACACGCGGGAATGACTTCGGCGCGCTCTGCATAACATGAGTCATTCAGCAATCAGAAATCCACACTCAACAATCCAAAGGAGACTAAGATGCCAACGGTTCCCACCCTGCCCGGTATCACCTCGAAGTTGATCGACACACCGCGCTTGCAGATACATGTGTTGTCCAGCGGCGCGGACGATGGCGTGCCTGTGCTGTTCATTCACGGCAATGCGTCATCGGCCTCGTATTGGGAAGAGATCATGTTGAAGCTGCCCATGGGCTACCGCGGCATCGCGCCCGATCTGCGCGGCTATGGCGACACCGAAGACAAGTTGATCGATGCCACGCGCGGCACGGGCGATTTCGTCGATGACTTGCTGGCACTGGCGAAAGTGCTTGGTTTAAGTAAGTATCATGTCGTCGGTCACTCGATGGGCGGCGCGATCATTTTCAGCCTCGTGCCTGCAGCGGGTGATGCGATTCTGTCGGCCACACTCGTTGATCCCGGTTCACCGTATGGCTTCGGTGGCACGAAGGACCTCGACGGTACGCCGAATTACCCTGACTTTGCAGGCTCCGGCGGCGGCGTGGTCAATCCCGAATTCCCGAAGTTGATGGCGGCGGGCGATCGGAGCAGTGACAATCCGCAGGCATCGCCGCGTGTGGTGATGAACAGTTTCTATTGGAAGCCGCCCTTCAAGCCCGCGCGTGAAGAAGATTTGCTCACGTCGTTGATGACGGAGAAAGTCGGCCCCGATAAATATCCCGGCGATTTCGTGCCGTCCGGCAACTGGCCCAATGTCGCGCCCGGCAACTTCGGCCCGATCAATGCACTGTCACCTAAGTACGTCGGCGACAGCGTGAAGAACTTCATCGCGGCTACGGCCAAGCCGCCGATTCTGTGGGTGCGCGGCAGCGACGATCAGATCGTCAGTGACACTTCGTTGTTCGATTTCGGCACGCTGGGCAAGTTCGGCTTTGTGCCCGGCTGGCCCGGCGACGAGGTCTATCCGCCGCAGCCGATGGTGGGGCAGACGCGCAAGGTGCTCGATCAATATGCGGCGCAGGGCGGCCAATACTGGGAAAAAGTCATCGCCGATACCGGGCATTCGCCGTACATCGAGAAGCCGGATGAATTTGTGGAGCTGTTGACTAAGCACCTCAGCGAAGCGTGATGCGTATTGCGTGGTGCGTGTTCGGTCACGCAATACGCACCACGCACCACGACAAGAGGAATGATGATGCGTAAAAAGAATTCTCTCGCTCGCCCCATCGCCATCGTCGGCGCGGGCATGAGCAAGTTTGGCGCGTTCCCGGATAAGGCGGGGCGCGATCTGTTTGTCGAAGCGTTCAAAGAGATGAGTGGCTCGATCGATAAGGGCTTCGATCCCAAAGAGATTGATTCCATTTTCATCGGCAATTTCTCGAGCGATCTGTTTGAAGGGCAAGCGCACAATGCACCCATCGTCGCGGATGCGGTGGGACTCGTACCCCGATCGGCCACCCGCGTCGAAGACGCCTGTGCGTCGGGCGGCGTCGCACTTCGCCAGGGCGTGATGGCGATTGCATCGGGCATGGCGGATATGGTGCTGGTCGGCGGCTTCGAGCGCATGACATCGTTGCCTACGGCGCAAGTCACCGACACGCTGGCAGCAGCAGGCGACACGCTATTTGAAATTCCGGCGGGCTTCACGTTCCCGGCGTTTTACGCGGCCATCGCCTCGGCCTACATGCACCAGTACGGCATGAAGCCCGAACATCTGATGCACGTGGCGATAAAGAATCATGCGAATGGCGCACTGAATCCCAAGGCACAGTTCGGCGTGACGATTCCCGATTGGATGCAGGGCCGCATCGAGGCCGCGAAGAAGAAGAACAAGCCCGTGCCGACCTGGCAAAACGAGTGGGACTTCCTGCACGATGAAGGCGCGAATCCCACCGTGGCGTGGCCGCTGCGCCTGTTCGATTGCTCGCCCATCACCGATGGGGCCGCGTGCGTGCTGTTGGTCGCGGCCGATCGCGCGAAGGAATTTACCGATAATCCAATCTACATCATTGGATCGGGCCAAGCGTCGGGGATGCCGCTGCACGATCGGGCCGATCTCACCTCGATCGGTTCTGCCAGGGCCGCCGCGCAACAAGCCTATGAAATGGCGGGCGTGACCGCGAAAGATATTCGTATCGCCGAAGTGCACGATTG
>JAUQXD010000959.1 GCA_030834835.1 Thermoflexales bacterium
CAGGCAGCGTGTCAATCCGGTGCCGGTCGTGGATGAAGCCGGCCGCCTGATCGGCATCGTCAGCCGCGCCGATCTGGTGGATATGATGGCCGCGCAGCTGGAGTAACGCCGATCGCTTTACCGCCTGCGTCACGGAAGAAACATGATATTACCCACCCTTCAACAAGTGCTCGCTCAACAACCGATCCGGATTGCGGTGGCCGTCGTCATCGCCGTTGCCCTCTTGTACTTTATCCGCATGGCGGTGCGGTTGAACGGCTTTCTGACGCTGGTCGCGCTGGGGTTGCTCACCTACGGTGCCTATTGGCTCTTGACCGATCTTGTCTTCTAGCGGGCTGGCATGGTCGTAACCGCAAGCTGCGCAGGCAAAATAAAAGAGGCGAATACGATTCGCCTCTTTTGTGATCACTGTGATGACTGGTCAGGCTTGTGCCAGCGCCTGCTCCACCGGCACACCCGCCATCAGCAAACCTAATTGTTCGCGTGTGGCCGCTTTGGCATCCACCGTTGCCACGATCTTGCCGCGATACATCACCGCGATCCGATCGGACAGCGCCATGATCTCGTCCAGTTCCGCCGAGACCAGCAGCACCGCCACGCCCGCATCGCGCTGCTGAATGATGCGCTTGTGAATGAACTCGATCGAACCCACGTCCAGGCCGCGCGTCGGCTGTGCCACGATCAGCAGCTTGATCGGGCGTGAGAATTCACGGGCCACCACCACCTTTTGCTGGTTGCCGCCCGATAGCGCCTGGCCCAATGTATAAACGCTGGGCGTTCGAATGTCGTACTCCACCACCAATTTCTTGGCGTTGGCCTCAATGGCTGTATCGTTCATCATCATGCCGCGCGCAAACGGCGGTTGGAAGTAGCTGCACAACACCAGATTATCGGCGATGGGATAGCTCAGTACCATGCCAAACTGATGACGGTCTTCCGGCACGTGCGCGATGCCGCTGCTGATCATCTTGCGCGGCGAGGCTCCGGTGACATCGTGACCGTCGAGTGTGACCTTGCCGCCTGAGGTGTGCGCCAGGCCGGTCAGGGCCTCGACTAATTCGGTCTGACCGTTGCCCTGCACGCCCGCGATGCCCAGCACCTCACCGGCCTTGACCTCAAACGACGCGCCGACCACGGCTTCCTGATCGCGGCGATCTTTCACGCGCAGCCCGTCAACCTTGAGGACGGCATCTTTGGGTTTGGCGGGACCCTTTTCCACGGTTAGATTCACTTCGCGCCCGACCATCATCGTGGCTAAGCCGTTCTCGTCGGTCTGCGACGGTTTGGTCTCGCCGACGACGCGCCCGCCGCGCAGCACCGTGATGCGATCGACCACGGCCAGCACTTCCTTCAGTTTGTGGGTGATGAAGAAGATCGAGACGCCGCGCTGCGCCAGGCCGCGCATAATAGTGAACAAATCCTCGCCTTCCTGCGGCGTGAGCACAGCCGTTGGTTCGTCCAGGATCAGAATCTTGGCGTTGCGATACAGCGCCTTGACGATCTCGACGCGCTGCTGCACGCCGACCGGCAAGTCCTTGACGACGGCCTCGGGATCGACTTCCAGGCCGTATTGCTTCGATAACTCACGGATGCGTTTGGCCGCCGCCGCCCGATCGAGCGTGAGGCCCTTCACGGTCTCGTTGCCCAGGATGATGTTCTCCGCCACCGTGAAGACCGGGATCAACATGAAGTGCTGGTGCACCATGCCGATGCCTTTGGCGATGGCATCGTGCGGATTGCGCACGACCGTCTCCTGGCCGTCGATGAAGATCTGGCCGCTATCGGGATTGTAGAGGCCGTAGACCATGTTCATCAATGTAGTCTTGCCCGCGCCGTTTTCGCCCAGCAGCGCGTGAATCTCGCCCTTTTCCAGGGTCAAACTGACTTTGTCGTTGGCGAGCACGCCCGGAAATTGTTTGGTGATATTTTTGACTTCGAGTGCTGGAGTCATGTTATCCTCGTGGATAAATGAACAATTTTCAATGTTCAATGATCAATGGTGGCTCTGTTCGGCATTGATCATTGTTCATTGATCATTGTTCATTTCTCATAGGGAACACCATCCGCCGCAGGCGGCGTGGTGCGGCCGACGATGCCCGTGATGGCAAACATCGTCAGGATGTAGGGTAGCATACCGACAATCTGCGACTTCTTTAAGAAATCCAGCCCGGCGGGCACCGCATCGGAGAAGAATTGCAGATTGATTTGGAATGCCTGCGCCGCGCCGAACAACAAAGCGGCCGCCCACGCTCCGATCGGCGACCAGTTGCCGAAGATCATGGCCGCCAGCGCGATGAAGCCGCGCCCGTTGGTCATCATCGGTTCGAAACTGGGCACGGATTCCAGCGTGAAGTACGCGCCCGCCAACCCGGCAATCAAGCCGCCGATCAGCACGTTGGCGTAGCGCACACGATAGACGTTGATGCCGACCGTATCGGCCGCGCGCGGATGCTCACCGACCGCCCGCATGCGCAATCCCCACTGCGTGCGGAACAGCACGAAGTGCGACACCATGACCAGCACCACCGCCATAATCGCAATCGGCTGCTGCGTGAAGATGCGGCCAAAGATAGGAATGTCCGACAGAATTGGGATGGAAATCGTGGGCAGTACGCCCGGGGCATGTGGCACATTGCCCTGGAAGAACAGGATGCGATTGAGATAGCCTGTCAGACCGACCGCCAGAATGTTGATCACCGTACCACTGATGATCTGATTGACCTTGAAGGTGATCGACAGCACCGCATGCAGCAGAGCCAGCAAGCCACCCGTCAAAATGGCCGCGATCACCCCGATGAACAGGGATGCCCCGTCAGACGCGCCCGCCTGCTTGGAATAGATCGAGGCGATGAAGCCAAAGAACGCCGCGCCCAACATCATGCCTTCGATGGCGATGTTGACGACACCGGCCCGTTCGCAGAACACGCCGGATAGTGCGCCCAGCGTCAGCGGCGTCGCTACGGCCAGCGTCGTCGCGATGAATGAAGCGATGATCTTGGCCGGATCGGTGTCACTCGCGCCGATGAGGGTTATCACGCTGACCAACAGGATGATGATCAGCCCGATGAACACAAACCGCCGCGCGGCGAAAACCTTCGAGAAGAATGAGGGTCGTTCAGGGGTGGAAACCGTCGTCTCAGCAGCCATCGATTAACCTCCCCATCCGCGGGTTGTAACGACTTCGTCTTTGGGCACACGGATGCGATAAATGAAGCGGACGATCTCGTCGGCCGCGACGAACAGCAAAATCATCGCTTGCACCACCGAGATGATGTCTACCGGAATCTGTGTCAAGAATTGCATCTTAGTTGCGCCGTTGCGCATGGCGCCGAATAAAATGGCTGCCAACACCACCCCGACCGGGTGCGTGCGCCCCAGCAGCGCGATGGCAATGGCGTCCAGACCGTACCCCAGCGCAAAACTCAACTCGTGCCGGTAGTTCAGCGCGGTCACTTCGATCGCGCCCGCGAAACCGGCCAGCATGCCGGAGAGCGCCATCGTCAGGATGATCGTGCGGCCTACGTTCACACCCGCATACCGCGCGGCATCGGGGTTCAAGCCGACGGTGCGAATCTCAAAGCCTCGCGTCGTCTTCCACAGCAACCACCAGACCAGGCCCGCGACGACAAACGCCGCCAGCGTGCCCCAGTGCACACGCAGCGCCGGATCGGCAAACATGCGGCCGATCCGGGCGGAGTCGGCAATATTGGGCGTGCGCGCTACGACGTTAAGCGGGTTGGGATCTTTCATCGGGCCGTTGAGCAAAAACGACGTCATCAACAACGCGATGTAGTTCATCATGATCGTGTTGATCACTTCGTGGCTGCCGGTACGCGCCTTCAACCAGCCGGGGATCGCGCCCCACAAACCGCCCGCCAGAATGCCCGCGCCCACCGCCAGCGGCACATGGATGATCGCAGGGATGGCCGTGTCTAGCACCTTAGGCAGGCCATAGCCCACCCAAGCGGCGGCCACGGCACCCAGCGCCAATTGGCCTTCCGCGCCGATGTTGAACAGGCCGCCCTTAAACCCCAGCGCCACGGCCAGACCTGCAAAAATGTACGGCGTGGCCCAGATGAAGGTTTCCGAGATGGCTTTGGGGGAACCGAATGCGCCTTCCCACAGGCCCTGATAAGCCAGCAAGGGATCGCCGCCGGAAATCTTGATCACGACGCCGCCAACGACCAGCGCCGTGAACACAGCCAACACCGGCACCAGCATTTTGCGCAGCGATGCGCCAAAGCGCCCCGCTGGTTTGGCCGGTTTACCCGGACTGGCTGCGCTTTGAGTACCTGCTTCTGCCATATGCGTACCTCGCTTGCAGTGAGATAGACCGCAACAATCTGCTAAGTACAACTTGTTGAAAAGAGGACTGCACCGATCGCGATCGGCTTGAGGAAATTGGGAAAAACTTGCGAAGGTTCAATGGGTCGTGTGACTGGCCAATAACCTTCGCAAGGTTCTCTCAAGTTCGGTGTGATATGAATAGGCCGCCAGGTTTGGATTGGCTGGCGGCCTATTCG
>JAUQXD010000960.1 GCA_030834835.1 Thermoflexales bacterium
GAATTAGCAGGCAAGCCACTCAACTTAGACCTGAATCTGCCAGAGGACGGGCCGAAGTCGGAATAGAAACGATGGCAATTATCAAAACTCAGTCTGGACGCCCAAATTTGACTCGGTACGGCCAAACTCGGCTCCGTACGCTCAAACTTGGCTTCGTACGGTCAAACTCAGGCTGTGTACGGCCAAACTCAGGCTGTGGATGCCCAAACTTGACCCGGTACGCCAAAACTTGACTCGGTACGGCCAAACTCAGGTCGTGGACGGCTAAACTTGACCCGGTACGCTGGAACTTGACTCGGTACGGTCAAACTCAGAGTGTGGACGCCAAAACTCGGCTCCGTACGCTCAAACTTGAGATGGGAACGGCCAAACTTGGCTCGGCACATCCGCGCTAATCTGTGTAAGCCGTGTCCCAACAATCTTTGCATCGATCGATCCGTGTCCGCGAACAATGAGCCGGGGGAGAAAGTGAGTCAACCTTCAGGTGAAGGCTAATCCATGCGCAAAATTCTCGCACTCATCACGGCCGGCTTGATCGTTTTGCTGAGCACAGGCGGCGGAGCCTATGCCACGCCGCAAGTTGTTGCGCCGCAATCTATCGCGCCGCAAGTTAATGCGCCGCAGCCTGTTGCGCCTCAGGCCGCCGACCTCGATTGGACCACCACCTTCAGCCCGCGCGGCCTATCCTTCGACGTGAACGCGGTCGCCGTCAGCGGCAACTCCATATACGTGGGCGGCGGCTTCATCGTGGCGGGTAACGTCGAAGCGCACTACATCGCCCGTTACGATCTCAACACGCAGACGTGGTCGCCGCTCGGAGCGGGTGCGCCGGATGCCGTCACGGCGATGCTCGTCGATGGGAACGACATCTATGTCGGCGGCGAGGGCTTCCTCAGCCGCTGGAACACGATCAGCAACACGTGGACTTCGCTGAGCTACGTCAACGGTTTTGTCAATGCCCTGGCTAAAAGCGGCAACGATCTGTACGTCGGCGGCGTAATCGATTGGATCGCCGGACAGACGATGACCAACACGGCGCGCTTGAATCTCACCACCGAAGTGTGGTCGACGCTGGGCAGCGGCGTCAACGGTGCGGTGCATGCACTGACGATCAGCGGCACTGTGCTCTATGCCGGCGGCGGGTTCACGCAGGCGGGCGGTAGCGCAGCCTCGAGCGTGGCGCAGTGGAACATCAACACTAATACGTGGTCGGCCTTGAGCACCGGGCCGTATACCGGCACGACCTACGCGCTGGCGATGAACGGCGCGGAATTGATCGCGGGTGGCTATTACACCAACAATGACGGCACCAGCGTCTATCGCTGGAATGGATCGGCGTGGCAGGCCATGGGCACCGCGACGTATTCCACCATCCATGCGCTCAACGCCAACAGTCAGGGCCTCTATGCGGCGGGCTTCGATACTAAAATATTGCGTTGGAACTCAGGCGGCGGCAACTGGGTGCAGATCGGCGCTGAGCTGACCGGCCCTCAATATCCAACGATCCAGTCGTTGGCTTACGCGAACGATCATCTCTACGTCGGCGGTACGTTCACTGCGGCCGGATCGACCACGGCGATGCGCGCGGCTGATTTGAATTTGACCAACAACACCTGGTCGGCCTTGTTTGGCGGTTTGGGCGGCAATGGGCTAGATGGAGATGTGAACACGATCGTCATCAGCGGCACCGACACGTATGTAGGCGGCGAGTTCACACGCGCCGGACCGATCGCCGCCAACTACATCGCCAGGTGGAATGGCAGCAGCTGGTCAGCCCTGGGTGCGGGCGTCGATTTTCACGTGCTGACGCTGGCGCTGCAAGGGAAGACGTTGTACGTCGGCGGCCGCTTCACCAGTGCGGGCGGAAACACTGCACACTATATCGCCCAGTGGGATACCAGCGGACAAACCTGGTCGCCGATCAACTCGGGCGGCAAAGAAGGTGTCACCGGTTGGGTGTCTGCGCTGGCGATCACCGGCACAAAAATGTACGTTGGCGGATATTTCGATCGCGTCGGCTGGCCCGATGGACCGGCCACTGATTATTTCGCGGTGCTGAACACCAACGCCATCACCTGGACGACCGTGAATCCCGGCCTTAAAAACTACGTCGATGCCATCGCCGTACACGGCACAGATGTCTACGTCGGCGGCGGATTCTATCCGAACGGGGGCAGCAACTTCGACGGCCTGGCGCGGTGGGATACCGTCGGCGTCGGCAATCAATGGTCGGGCGTTTCTGGCGCAAGCGCCAATGTCTACGCCCTTGCCGTGTCCGGCGACGATCTCTACGTCGGCGGAACATTCTATCCGCAACGCATCCGGCGCCTGGACATCGCCAGCAATACCTGGGTGACGACCACCGGTGGCGTCTATGGTGGCGTCTATGGCGGCATCGTGTATGCGATCGCCGCCCATGCCGACGGCGACATTTACGTCGGTGGCGATTTCACCGGCGCGGGCGGACGAACGGCTTACGGCCTCGCCCGTTATAACCCGAGCTGCGATTTCTGGCTGCCGGTCGGAACACAGGGCCTGAACGATCGCGTATTGGCGCTGGCCCTGACGAGCGATCAACTGCTGGCGGGCGGGCGATTCTCACTGGCCTACGGGGCCGGCAGCAACGTGCCCTCCGCCCGATTGGCGAGCTTGCCTCATCAATCGATGACGTGTCACCGGGGGTATCTGCCGACTATTTTGAAATAGTGTGTCCCAAAAATCTCTATGCCCCTGTGTCTCTATGATGAATCTCTCGATAGATAGGAGTCCCAATGACTACAGCCTTAATCCTCATCGACATCCAAAACGACTACTTCCCCGGTGGCAAAGGCGAACTTCACGAACCCATTGCTGCCAGTCTGAAAGCGCGCGAATTGCTCGATCATTTCCGGCAGACCCACCAGCCGATCGTCCACATCCAGCACGTGGCGATCAAGCCCGGCGCGAAGACGATGCTGCCCGGCAGCGTCGGCGGGCAGATTCATGACAACGTGCGCCCGCTCGAAGGCAAAGGCGAAGTCGTCTTCCAGAAGCACTATCCCAATAGTTTCCGCGACACGCCGCTGCTCGATCACCTCAAGCGCGAAGGCGTAACGCGCGTCGTCATCTGCGGCATGCAGACCAACATGTGCGTCGATGCCACTACGCGCGCCGCGTTCGACTTCGGCTTTGAGTGTGTCGTTGCGCACGATGCCTGTGCCGCCCGGACGCTGGTGTTTCAAGGCGAAACCATCCCTGCGCCGCAAGTGCATGGCGCATTCCTCGCGGCGTTGGGCGCATCGTATGGCAAGGTGTTGAGCGTGGCGGAAATCATCCAACAAGTGCAAGCGGCGTAGACCGTTCGCCCTCGCCCTTTGGGAGAGGGTGGGCGCGAAGCGCCGGGGTGAGGGTAAATTTCCTGGAGGCCCATTGACCGATCATCAAACATTGCTCGATGAACTGAATCAACATCGCGAGCAGCTCAATCAAGGCGGCGGCGCGGCCCGCATCGATGCGCAGCATGCCAAAGGCAAGCTCACCGCGCGTGAGCGCATCGCCTGCCTGATGGACGAAGGCACCTTTCACGAGATCGATCCCTATATCACCCATCGCCACAGCGATTTTGGCCTGGACCAACAGCAGCATCCCGGCGACAGCGTCATCGTCGGCTTCGGCAAGATCGACGGGCGCAAAGTAGCCGTGCACGCGCAGGACTTCACCGTGCTGGGCGGATCGTTCTCGGAAGTGCAGGGGCAAAAGGTCGCCAAACTCATGGACATGGCGCTGGCATCCGGCGTGCCCGTGATCGGCCTCAACGACTCGGTCGGCGCGCGCATTCAAGAAGGCGTCTACTCCCTCGCCGCCTACAGCGAACTCTTCTGGCGCAACACGCAGGCCAGCGGCGTCGTCCCACAAATCAGCGTCATGCTTGGCCCATGCGCGGGCGGCTCGGTTTACTCGCCCGGCCTCACCGACTTCGTGATCATGACGCGCGGCCTCAGTCACATGTTCATCACCGGCCCGGATGTGATCAAGACCGTCACGGGCGAAGAGGTCGATGTCGAAACGCTGGGTGGCGCGGCCGCGCACAGCGAGAAAAGCGGCGTGGCGCATTTCGTGGCGGATGATGAAGATGCGGCGTGCCAACTCACGCGCCGCTTGTTAAGTTATCTGCCCTCAAACAACGCCGAAAGCGCCCCACGCACCAATCCGATTGAGGATCTAGCCCCGGCGCTCGATCTTGATCGCATCGTACCGATCGATCCGAGCGAAGCCTACGATATGCAGGCTGTGATCGCGCGCGTCTTCGATCCCGCTAGTTTTCTTGAGGTCCACGCGCAGTTTGCCCGCAACGCCATCGTCGGTTTTGCACGCCTCAACGGCGAAGTGATCGGCGTCGTCGCGCAGCAGCCGCTCGTGCTGGCGGGCGTGATCGACATCGATGCGTCCGACAAGATGGCGCGCTTCATTCGATTCTGCGACGCGTTCAACATCCCGCTGATCACGTTCGTCGATTCGCCCGGCTTCCTGCCCGGCGTCGATCAGGAACACAACGGCATCATTCGTCACGGCGCAAAGATTGTGTATGCATATTCGGAAGCGACTGTGCCGAAGATTGCGGTGATTACGCGCAAAGCGTATGGCGGCGCGTACATCGTGATGAGCAGCAAGCACATCCGCACCGATTGGGTCTTCGCGTGGCCCACGGCCGAAATCGCCGTGATGGGCGCGGAGGGCGCAGTCAGCATTTTGTATGGTAAGGAACTGAAGAAGAGCAACGATGCGGCCGAGCGCGCGCGGCTCGAAACCGAGTTCCGCGACAAATTCAGCAAGCCGTATTATGCGGCGGCCAGCGGCCACGTCGACGACGTGATCGCGCCGAGCGAAACCCGCGCGCGGCTCATCAGCGCGCTGGATTTTCTGCGCGACAAAGCGGTGACATCGCCCGCTAGGAAACACGGAAATATTCCGTTGTGATTTCACCCTCATCCCCAACCCTTCTCCCTCAATGGAGAAGGGAGGCGTGTTCCCTCTCC
>JAUQXD010000961.1 GCA_030834835.1 Thermoflexales bacterium
TCAAGAAGATCGTCAATCGCGGCAACCATCCGCTCTTCAGCCAGTTTGAAGTCACCTCGATCTCCGGCCGCACCTATCGCGTCGAAGTGCGATCGTTGACCGAGCTGCGCAACTCGTGCACCTGCCCCGATTATCAAACCAACCTCATCGGCACGTGCAAGCATATCGAAGGCGTGCTAATCTATCTGCGTGAAGAATACAGCGATCGCCTGAAGACCTTGACTTTGCAGCGGCCCACCGGCACACAAATTTATCTGCATTACGAAACCGACGTAACGGTGCGCGTCGATCTGCCCCTGCCCCGCCGCCAACCCGTGCGCGATCTATTACTGCGCCATTTCGATCCGGCCGGCATGTTGACCGGAACGCCACTGCAAACCCTGCCGCGTTTACTCGCCGACCTCGACGGGCTTGCGCCGCGCGACCGATCGCTGGTGCGGGTCGATCAGGCCGTGCAGGCCCATCTGGCGCTGCTGCAAGAAAGCGAAGCGGTGACGCAGCAGAAGGCGTGGTTTCTCGATCAGGTCCAACGCGGCCAGCGCACCTTCGACCTGCTCTCCACGAAGTTGTATCCGTATCAACAGGCAGGCGCGCTGCATCTGGCCTTTGGCCGTCGCGCGCTGCTGGCCGACGATATGGGTCTGGGCAAAACGATTCAGGCCATCGCCGCTTCCGCTTTGCTCAAGGATGTGCGCGGCATCGAGCGCGCCTTGATCGTGTGTCCCGCGTCGCTAAAACACCAGTGGGCGCGCGAAATTAAGCGCTTCACCTCCTTGCCCGTCACCGTCGTTGAAGGCGGACTCAACGCGCGGCGCGAAGCTTATCGCGCACCGTCGTTCTTCAAGATCATCAACTACGAAATCGTGCGGCGCGATCTGGCGGACTTGCAGCAAATCCGATCGGACCTGATCATCCTCGACGAAGCGCAGCGCATCAAGAACTGGCGCGCGAAAACGGCCGACATGGTGAAGCAGCTGCGCAGCCGCTATGCCTTCGTGCTGACGGGCACACCGCTGGAAAATCGCCTCGACGAGTTGTACAGCATCTTTCAATTTCTCGATCCGCGCATCTTAGGTCCGCTGTGGAAGTTCAATGAGCGTTTCTTTCAAGTGGAAGAACGCGACAACGGCACGGTCAAAGTGCTGGGCTATCAGAATCTCGACGAGCTGCGCGGAACGATCGGGCCGTATGTCCTGCGCCGCACACGCGACGAAGTGCTGCGCGATCTACCCGATCGCGTCGATAATAACTTCTTCGTCGAGATGACCGATCCGCAGTGGCAGGCCTACGATCAATTCAAAGAGACGGTGGCACAGTTGGCGGCCAAGGCGCAGCGCCGCCCGCTCTCACCCAAAGAGCGCGAAATCCTGTTGATGTCGCTGATCAAGATGCGCCTCATCTGCAATGCGCTGGCGCTGCACGACAAAGCGATCCTGCCGAAAGACCGCGAGAAGACCGCGCCCAAGCTGCGCGAACTCGGCGAAATCATGGCCGATCAAATCGCGGGGAACGGCCACAAAGCGATCGTGTTCAGTCAGTGGGCGGATATGCTGGCCTTCACCGAACCGATCCTCAAGCGCACCGGCCTCGACTACGTCAAACTTACGGGTCAGGTGCCCACGGCCAAACGCGGCGCGCTGGTCGAACGTTTCTTCGAGGATAAGAACTGCCGCGTGTTCCTCTCCACCGACGCGGGCGGCGTAGGCCTCAATTTGCAGGCTGCCAGTCTCGTCGTCAATCTCGATCTGCCGTGGAATCCCGCCGTGCTGGAACAGCGCATCGGTCGCGCGCACCGTCACGGGCAACAACGCTCGGTGCACGTGATCAACCTCATCGCTAAAGGCACGATCGAAGAGCGCATGCTCGATACGCTGGCCGCGAAGCGCAACGTCTTTGCGGGCGTCTTCGGCACCGATGAAGCCCCCAGCGCGATCCGGTTTGAAGACAGCGGGCAGGGTCTGTTGAAACAGATCGACGAGTTGCTGAAGACGCCGATCGAAGCGGTGTTGCAGTTAAAACCGGCCGCGCCCAAAGTCGAAGCGCCAATCGAAGTGATCGTGCCGAAGCCGACGCTCAAAAGTTTCGCCGAACGCTTGCTGGCGCGCCTGCCGAATCAAATCATGTTGGTGCGCAAAGCGTCGATTGGCAACGGCGTGCTCGTCGTCGTCAACGCCGCGCCGATCGAACTGCGCCCCATGATCGAAGCCGAACTCGCGGCTTACTTTGAAACCGATCGGCCGGTGCTGCATCTGATGGAACCGGAAGGCTATCGCGCCCTCGCCGCGTTTCTGCCGCCCGTCGCGGCCGGCGAAGACGCTGATGCATATCGGGCCGCCGCATTACCCTCAACCCGCGAACCCGATCTGTCCGCAGAACGCCGCCACAAGGCGCAGCAAGGTTTATCCTTTGCGACCAAACGGCTGGCGTTAGCCGAAGTCGTGTTGAAAGGGGGCTTCCCCGAAGAAATGATGCGCCCCTTGCGTGAAGCGTTGGGCTGGGGTCTCTCAGCATTGCTGGCGCTGTATCGCGATCGTGATCCTTCTGCGGACTTGCCCGCGCCGCGCACGCTACACGCCGAACTCGTTGAGCCGAAACATCTGCCCGATGAACTGGCCTTGCGTGTAGCCCGTGTCCGCGAACTTACCGAACCCGCGAGCGAAGGTGAGACACTCACCCCGCTCTCAATCGAGACCGGTCACACACTATTGGCTGACGTACAGGCTTTGATCGATCTCGGCCAACAGCGCGTGGTAGCGAGCGGCCTCTAAGGATTTGTCCACGAATCCTCACGAATCATCACAAATCAATGGCTGCCTTCGTGTAGATTCGTGTCAATTCGTGGATCGATTTTCTCTATGACGCCCCAACTCCTCATCGCCCCGGCCGCTGCCGGCAAAACCCG
>JAUQXD010000962.1 GCA_030834835.1 Thermoflexales bacterium
ACGACGATCGGTCTGCACGCCAGCAACGGCAACATCGAGATTCGACGCAGCCGGTAACAACGCAGCGAAACTACTGCCGAAGCAAGACCTGGCGGGCTTTACGAAGCCCGCCAGGTCTTTTGGTTTCAGGTTATGGCTGTCACGGATTCAAACTCCGCACCAACCCACTCTGTGAAAACCGATCCATAAATTACGTAGTTGCACTAATAGACAAAATCTGTGATCTGATGCAGACTAAATCCAACTGATTGGCGACGTTGGAGGTCGGTATGCGGTGGTCATGGCGGCAATGGATCTGGTTTAGCGCCTGGACGATGCTAATATGCGTGGGATGTGATGGTCGGCTGCTGGCAACTGGTGACGCGCCGGCCGCCGGCAGCAACGGAAGCGACCAGACCGCCGAGGTCGTGGCGCTGCGTTCGGTTGGTCTGGTGCCCAGCGTCCCCATCTCGGTTGAGGTGCACAATGGCGACATCAGCGTCGTGGCGCTGAGGGCGACTACGTTTTTTAGCGGCGCGATCTTCATCGAGGACGACATTGTCTTCACCAGTGATATCACCGAAACACTTGAAATTACCAACAAAGCCGAGGTGGTGAAGGCTGAAGCGAGTGATGGTATCAAAGGTCCGCGCGCCATTACCCATCTGCGCGTGCCCGAAAATGTAGCCTTGAACTTGCACACTCGGAAAGGAGCGATTTTTGTCTCCGGCGTACTGGGCGACATTACCGCCGTTGCCGATGACGGCCGAATTGAAGTGCGCGGGCAGACCGGCGCCCTCACCTTGAAAAGCAAGGGTGATAGTGGCATTGTTGTGGATGGCGAGACCGGGTCGCTTATTCTGACCTCCGGCAACGGCCCGATCGAAATAACTATGGGCACGGCGGCGCCATTGGTTAGTGTATCCACTGGCGCCGGTCAGGTGTTTTTCTCCGGAAAGTTGGCCGAAGGCAACAACTATTTTACGGCAACAGCGGCCGGCCAGATCACGGTGATGATGCCGCGCGATCTAAAGTTCGACCTCAACGCTCGAACGGTCAAGAGCGCGATCACGGTTCAATATCCTACCACCCCCAATAAGACATTCGTATGCGCCACGATGGATGTAGGCTGGCCAGTCGATGCTCGCGTTGACAGCACTCACAACAAACCACGCGCCCAGATCACGGTTAAGCCAGCCAGCAATCAAATCACCGTGCCCGTTGTCCTCACCGGCACGATCGGCCAACTGGATGGCATCGGCTACTTGATGTTCCATACCACTATGCACTCATTCAGCGCACTGGTGCCAGACTTGAGCGATTTGTCACTGGATCAGGTGGATTACTCGACCGGGGCAACGGTCGGGCAAAATTTTCAGGATGTCACTGATCCATCGGCGTTGGCTGCTTTTGAAAGTTTTACGGGCCAAAGTGGACAAGTGGCGACAGCCATCCCACTCAATGCTGAAGCAGCCAATGTCCCGGCCAATCAGTCGCCGCCGAGCAGGAACCTCACCGTCTTACCGTCCGGTGCCGCCATTCCCATGAAGGGCCATAACTGTTTACTAGATATCGCGCCATCGGCTTCGGTGCGCGTCTATCTTACCTCTGCGGGCGGGCAAATTCGGATTCTGCAGATGTCGCCGGGCAAATAAACAGACCTTGCGGCTTTCAATATAGCCCGCAAGGCCCGATGCCTACCACTGAGATGCCGACGCACGAATCCGCGCGCCAGTATCGCGAGAGTTACAACGCTTCCCCCAGTAACACGCCCAACAAGCCCACGATCACTGCCAGATGCAGCAGCAGATCGGTCGATTCGACAAAGCCCAGCTGCGTCTCCGGGATCATGCGCAGGATGTAGTTGAGCACCACCAGCCCTACCGCCAGTAGAATCGGCACACCCCGGTGCGTCGCGATGTAGTCCGAGACGCGATCGAGCCACCTGGAAAACGCACGGTCGATTTTCTCCATTATGCCTTTACTCCTGCGCTGCCCTTCACGACGAAGGGCCGGAACATCGCCAGATAGCGCGCGGGCAGCCGCCCCGTCACGATGATGCTGCTTTCGCCATACGTCTCTTCGTCCACGCGCCCGTTGTCGTGGAACATCGCCACAAGATCAGAACGACGATAGGGCAAGCGGACGGTCAACGGCATCAGACTCTCGTACAACTCGTGCTCGATCAACTTCAACAACCGATCGAGATTGAGCTGCTTCAAGGCCGAGATCGGTACGCTGTGCGGGAACTGCTCGGACAGCACCGCCTCGCGTTGAGCATCATCCAGCCGATCGATCTTGTTGAGCGCCACCACGATCGGGATGTCGGTGATGTCCAATTCGGCCAGCGTGCGCTCGACTGACTTCGCCTGCTCGATCGCGTTGGGATGCGTGATGTCGACCACGTGCAGCAACAGATCGGCTTCTTCGATCTCTTCGAGTGTCGCGCGAAAGGCCGCGACTAAGCCCGTCGGGAGTTTCTGGATAAAACCTACCGTGTCCGTAAACAAGGCCGATTTGCCGCCGGGCAAGCGCGCGCGCCGCGTCGTCGGATCGAGCGTGGCAAAGAGTTTGTCTTCGGTCAGCACGGGCGCAGTCTGCTTCGCGCCGGCCGTATCGACCAGCGCATTCAGCAGCGCCGATTTGCCCGCGTTGGTGTAGCCCACGATCGACACGACCGGCACCTGCGCGCGTTTGCGCTGGGCCCGATACTGGTGTCGATGCTGCCGCACGCCCTCGAGTTCGGTCTTCAGGAACGTAATGCGCGATCGGATCTGGCGACGGTCCACTTCCAACTGGGTTTCGCCAGGGCCGCGCAAGCCTACGCCCGCCGTGCCCGATCGCCCTGCGCCGCCGCCCGCCTGCCGCACAAGGTGCGTCCACTGGCGAGTGAGGCGCGGCAGCCGATATTCGTATTGCGCCAGTTCGACTTGCAACGCGCCCTCGCGCGTGCGGGCGTGCTGCGCGAAGATGTCCAGAATCAGCGCGGTCCGATCGAGCACGCGCACATCGTCGCCCAGTTCCTTTTCGAGGTTGCGCTGATGGCGCGGCGAAAGTTCGTCGTCAAACAACACCACGTCGAAGTCGAGTTCGTTTTGCCACGTCTTCAGTTCTTCGACTTTACCCGAACCGATAAACGTGGCCGGTTCGACGTGATCGAGTTTCTGGGTCAATTCACCCACGACATCCAGCCCGGCCGTATCGGCCAGCGCGCGGAGTTCATCCAGCGAGTCTTCGAGTGGCAGCAGCCCCTGCTCGCCGCGCACGTCGACGCCGACCATGAAGGCGCGCAAACGCGGCGCTTCAGTTGAAAGTGCTTCACGAGTCTTGGAAATAATGAACCGCCTTCTAAAAATGTTGCGCAAGTTGGCAACTTGCGTTACGGCAGACCAGGCAACGCCGCACGTGGGCGTGCTGGCTCCTCGTCGCACAGGATTAACGTTACGGCAAACCCATTACCTGCATCGCAGCCGGGTGCTCGATCGTAAATTCAAAGCGGCATATCTGCTTCGCCTTAGCCGCCAGCGATAGTTTCCAGATCAATTCGTTGAGTTCCGTTTGTTCGATCGGCTTAGGATCGGCCGCTTCCAGTTTTACTTTGATCTGCTCGTGGCGGCTGACGGGCAGTTGATCGCGCACGTCCAGATCGATCGTCCGATCGCGCAAATTCTGTACCTCGATCTCATAGGCCACGCGAATGCGGCGGCGATCGCCGATGAGCTTCTTATCGACCTCGCGCGCTTTCAATTCGCGCGTCACGACCACGCGGTCATCCACACCCAGTGCGAGATCGAATTCTTCGTTGGGCGCGACGCGCTCGAACGGAAGTGTGCCGATAAAGTCGCCATCGACAAATAAGTTGGCCTGCCCCGGCAGCAGCAAGTACTCGCTCCGATTGGTGATTGTGGCCCGGCGGTACACCGCTTCGGCCAACTTGGGCACGCTGAGATAGTCGAGTTTGGGCGTCAGGCTGATCGCGGCGATGTTGACCTTGTGCGGCGAATTATCGCTGGGCACCGACACGCTCTGCGCCAACTTAAACGTGACCGTAGCCCCACTGCCCTCGACGGTTGCGGTACGTGCAGCCATTTCCTGATACGGCGGTTCGGCTTCCGGCATAGCGCCAACATCGAATTTGGCCTGCGGGGCTGGCGCAGGCATGACGGCCGCGGCCAACATCGGCCCGCCCCTAGCCTGCCGCATCACAGGCGGCGGGGGCGGCACTTCCTGAATGTACCACGGTGTCAGTTCCGGCTTGATGGTCGCCAGCGCTGGCCGCGCCGTCGAAAGGGTCAGCGCCGCATTCAGCCAGTCTTCGCCCGTCGATTGCGTCACTTGCCCCAGATAGCTCACTTGCAAAACGGCGTCTTTCGCCGCGGCGTCTTGCGCTTCGTCAAAGCGCAGATCGTATAACGCCGTCCAGCGCGCCTGCGAGACCATGTAGGTCAATTCGATGGCGAGTTCGCCGGGCTGCGTAACTTCGACTTCGACGAAAGCCGAGTAGCGTTCGCGCGGCTGCGCCGACCGTCTGGCCTGCAGATCGTTATTGAGTTTAGCCAGTTGACGTTGCAGCATTTGACGTTGAACTGCCAGATCGCGCAAGATCGATTGCGCCTGCGCCAACTGCTGCTGCACGAAATCGATCAGCACCGCGCCCCGATCGATCTCCGCGCGCCCAAAGGCCAGCCCGCGCGCCAGCTGCTCTGTGGCCTTATCGGACAGGCCGCGCGCAAAGCCGGCGCGCACGGTCGCCGCGTCCGCCTGATCGGCCAGCGCCTTGTCTTGCGTGGTCAGGTCTTCGATCTGGCGCTCCAGCGCCTGAATCTCGGCAACAGGCGTTTCTGCGAAGTAGACGCGGCGTACTTCCACACCCAGCAGCGCGGCCTGCGCCGTGCCGCCGCCGGCCGCGCGAACCGAGTCGGGTTGCAGCGCCAGCGGCAGATTCGCCACTTCGATCGAATGCACGCCCGTTTCCAGCGCGATCGATCCCCGTCGGGTGACGCGCGCCCGATCGGCAAACACGACGACTTCGGCAATGGCAGTGGTAAGAGAGGTCATAGTTGTGAAGGCATCTCCGGCTGTAGGGCGGCTATGGAAAGCCGCCCTACA
>JAUQXD010000963.1 GCA_030834835.1 Thermoflexales bacterium
ATCGATTTCATTGCGCGCGATCGCTGCCAGCCACCGCTCGATCGCGTGCAGCAGTTGCTGACGCCAGAAGGGGAGACTCTGATCGCATCGCGCCTAAAGTTGTTGATGATGCTGGTCTTGACGACGGCGCTGACGGCCTGTACATTCACCGTGACGCCAACGCCCGTTGGGCCGGTGTCGCCCACGCAAAGTGCGGCCGTTGCGCCGACGACTGCGCCACTTCCAACGGCGGCGTCATCTACGGCAACAGCGCCTACCGCAGCACCGCCTGTGACGACCCCCACTCGACGCCCGACGGCCACGCGACCGCCGATCGATGATCCGACAGTGCCGGGCTTTGGTTCGCCCAACGGCCTCATCGGCGAGATTTTGCTGCCGGGTTATACGGGCGCGCTGGAACCGATCGTGTTTCAAGATCGAATCGCGTTCAGGCTCAAGGTCTTCGATCCGGCTGTGGACTCGACGGATGGCGCCAACATCCAGGCGGTCTCGATCGTCATCTTCGATCCGCGCGGCGAAACCGTCCTCACGCAAACCGATGCGACCGCGGCGTATTGCGCCTTCGATAGCGACGCGCCGGCTTGCCCGGTCTGGGTGTTTGCCGAACACGATTTGCTCTGGCCCGGCGGCACGCCCGTCTGCGCCGGCCAGGGTTATCAGGCCAACCTGAACGTGACCACAGTGGACGGCAATCATACCGATGCATTTTGGGGCTTCCACTTTAGCGTCGAGGGTGACGCCTATCCGCCGGGTTTTTAGGAGAGTTACCGGATGTATTTTGTGCCGCGTTTTTCCAGGCGAGCGGGTTATGGTCTGGCGGTGCTGGCCGTGGCCGCCACCACCGCCATTCTGGCCGCCTTGCAGCCGTTCCTCGATCCGCCCATCGATGCGCTGATCTTCCTGATGACTGTCGGTGTGGTCACGTCGCTGGGCGGCTTAGGCCCCGGCATCTTCTCGGCCGTGATCGCGTTTCTGGCCTTCAACTACTTCTTCCTGCCGCCCACGCACACCTTCATCGTGCATCAGACGCAGGACATTCTGACGCTGATCGCGTTCCTCATCGTCGCCGTCGTGATCAGCCAACTGGTGGGCCGCGCCCAGTCCAGCGCCCGCGCCGCCAGCGCTCGCGAGCGCGAGGCCACGCAGTTGTACGAGTTGAGTTTGCAGCTGGCCGGCCTGCATGACGATCGGGCCATTGCGCAAACGCTGGGTGAACAAACCTATCAAACCGTGCAAGCCGATCGAGTGGAGGTCGCCATTGAGGCCCGCGCGGGTGACGCGGCGGTGTTGATCGCCCTGCCTCAGGCCGAGCCGACAATCACTGTGCCGCCGATCCTGCGCATACCGCTGCGAACGGTGCGCGGTCAACAGGGCGAGATTCGCGTGTGGCGCACCAGCCGCCCGTTGGAACCCGCCGAAGAACGGCTGCTGCGCACCAGCGCCAGTCAGGGCGCCATCGCCGTCGAGCGGGCGCGGCTGGCGCACGCGGCCAATCGATCGCAAGTGCTGGAAGAAAGCGACCGGCTCAAGTCCGCGCTATTATCGTCGGTGTCGCACGAATTGCGCACGCCGCTCGCCACCATCAAAGCGGCGGTGACTAGCCTGCGCAGTGCCGCCGTGCCGTGGGACTCGGCTGCCCGTGATGAACTACTGGCGGCGATCGAAGAAGAAACGGACTATCTCAATCAACTCGTCGGCAACTTGCTGGATATGTCACGCATTGAAGCGGGCGCGCTGCATCCGCAACGCCGCTGGAACGCGCTGGCCGAGATCGCGGGCAGCGCCGCCGGCAGCCTGCGCGCCGTGACGCAGAATCATCGCGTGCGGATCGATCTATCGGATGAACTGCCGCTGGTGTCGGTGGATTACGTGCAGATCGAACAGGTCATCCGCAACCTCATCAGCAACAGCGCCAAGTATGCGCCGCCGAACTCCGAGATTCGACTGAGTGCGTGCGTCGTCGATCCCGCCTGGCTGCACGTACAGGTCAGTAATCAGGGACCGTCCGTGCCCGCCGAACATCTGGAGCGCATCTTTGACAAGTTTTATCGGGTGACGGCGGCCGATCGGGTGACCGGCACCGGCCTGGGATTATCGATCTGTAAAGGCATCATCGAAGCGCACGGCGGCCGCATCTGGGCCGAAAACGCGCCCGATCGTTTCATTTTCAATTTCACGCTGCCGCTGACCGAACAGAAACCGGCCGCGCCTGAGCCAACACCATGACGGCTGTTCCGCATATTCTGGTCATCGACGACGAACCGCAAATCGTGCGTGCTTTACGCACCATTCTCACGGCCAAACAGTTTCGTGTAACCGCGGCCATGCGCGGCGAAGAGGGCCTGACGCTGGCGGCCGCCAATCCGCCGGACGTGATCATCCTCGATCTGAGTTTGCCCGATATGGACGGCTTACAAGTCTGCGCGCGGCTGCGCGAGTGGACGCAAGTGCCCATCATCGTGCTGTCGGAGCGCGACAACGAACGCGACAAGGTGGCCGCATTGGACAAGGGCGCGGATGATTATCTGACCAAACCCTTTGGCATTGAGGAACTGCTGGCGCGCATTCGAGTGGCGCTGCGCCATGCCGCGCGCGCACAGGGCAGCCCGCACCCGATCGTCACGGCCGGCCCGATCGCGATCGATCTGATGCAGCATGTTGTCACTCGCGAGGGCGCAGAAGTGAAACTCACGGCGACCGAATTCAAATTGTTGGCCTACCTCGCCGCGAATGCCGGTCGGGTGTTGACCCACCAATCTATCCTCACGCACGTGTGGGATCCTGCCGATGCCGATCACATCGAATACCTGCGCGTGTACATGCGCCAACTTCGCAAGAAACTGGAAGCCGATCCCGAACAACCGCAATACCTCCTCACCGAACCGGGCGTAGGCTATCGCTTCATCGCCGACGATTGATTTTGAGTCGGCGATGAAGCGAATCAGCGAATCAGCGATAAAGCGATTCGGCGAATCGACGTGTCTGAATCCGTGCTGAGTATTTGAGCACACCACCTCGACATGTGAGCGTGCTTTGTTTCTCGCAAATCGCACAACTATCGCACCATCTCACTATTGCACTATCCCACTGCCCAATCCCTGATCCCTGATCCCCGATTACCGATTACCAGTCTCCAACTTCCAACCTCCAACTTCCGATCTTTATTTGTCCTTTATGCACTTGCTCTGATTTTTTGTCGCCGTTTTATCTGGCCTGGCTATGCTGGTGGTGAAAGAGGACCAACAGCGAGGCCAACATGTCTACCCCATCCACTCTGAAATTGCCCGCCAAACGACTGATCGTGCTGGTGCCGCTGCCCGACGTCGATGAAGCCGTGCTGGCGCGTCGTGTCTGGACGATGGCGCTGCGTGGTCGCAGCGAAGTGCTGTACGTGGCGCTGGTGCACGATGCCGACGACGAGGCTCGCGCGCGCCGCAGCCTGGCCCTGTTAGCATCCATCACGCGCGATGATCGATTGCGGGTCGCAACGCACCTGGCCTTTCAATCGCAGTGGCTCAAAGCCCTGCGCCCGCTGGTTCAGCCGGGTGACGCGATCGTGTGTCTGGCCGGGCAGACCGTGCCGCGCTTTGGCCGATCGGCGCTGCCGCTGAGCGAGCAGTTGATCACCGAGTTTGGCGAAGTGGTGCGCGTGCTGGAAGGCGTCAGCGTGGAACAACGTCCCGCTCGCCGTGAAGTCTGGCCGTTGATTCGCAACGCCGTGCCCTTCGCCATCGTTGCCAGTTTTCTGGAATTTCAGATGTGGGCCACCACGCAGTTAGTGCGCGGCGCGGCGAGCAATACGGTGCTGGCGCTCTCGGTGGTCGTGGAATTTAGTTTGATCTGGCTGTGGGTCAGCCGGGTTCGATAGCCGGGCAAAGGTGCCTGGCCCTCATTTTCTTTCAAACAGACATCATGAACTGCGTTCACCACAAAACATGAAAGTGGCGCGACGTAGAGCAAGTCGGTGACTTGCCAGGCAAGATACCATCTTGCCTCACATTTTCAGACAGGATACGGATATGCCAACTTCTCAGTCACTCAATGGGACCGCCGGTCATCTGCGGCAAGAATACGAGGCCGCCAACGCGCTGCTGCAAACGCAGCCGCCCCTGACACAGCGCTTTGTCGAGGCGCAGGCGCGGCAGATTGCAGACGCGCTGGCGCAGAAACTCTCACAGATTCGCTTCACCCTGCCCGATCGCGTGATCGGTCCCGGCAGCGATGCGCAACCTGTGGCCGTGCCCGCCGATCAGCGTGAACAGTCGGCCGGCGGGGCCGGGCTGTTCGATCGGTTTTCCAAGACCGAACTGTACAAAGTGGTGCGCCAACGCCTGAACGAGTTGGAGCAATCGGCCAATCGCGAACTGCGCATCAGTGGCCAATTGCTGCGATATGCCACCGCGCACCACCTCGTTCACAACATGTTGCCGACGGGCCGC
>JAUQXD010000964.1 GCA_030834835.1 Thermoflexales bacterium
CGCTGACGGGCGGGCCGTATCAACTCTATCTCCCGATCGTCAGGCGGTTGTGAGAAAGTCAGCGCCGTCGGGGGACGACGGCGCTGAACGCCAGGTTCTGCGGCGAATGCGGCCAGCCCCTCAAGCGCGAGAAGTTCTGCATCGAATGTGAGGAAAAGCAAAACTGAACTGCCCTGCGCAGGGCGTGGGTGACCCACGCACCATTGCCAGATTTCAAAATCGGCATACAATCAGAGTGGTGGGCGGGCGACCAACAAGCTTGGCCGCCCGCTTTTCAGTTGGGGTATTCGACCAATCGGGCTGCGAGGTGACCATGATCCACTTTCGACGATGGCTGTTGACGATCGGACTTGCGGCGCTGGCGTTGTGGGGCGTGGGGCGCGGCCTTCAATCGCCGGCCCAGGCGGCTTACGTGGCGTCCAGTGCGACGAATGTGATCTATCGTTTTGATCCCGGCACGCAGACCTTTATCACGATTCCGCTGCCGGCCGGCAGTTGGCCGACGGATATTGAAGTGACGGGGGCGAATCCCACTCAAGTCTGGGTGGCCGATGGCGGCCGCGGGCAGCTGACCCGGATTATCTTTACCGATACCTTGGATTATCAATTGACCCATTTCCCGTTAACGGCTACGGCCAATAATCACCCCTATCGACTGGCGGTGAACGGCGGGCGGGTGTGGTTCACTGCTCAGGACACTAACCGCGTGGGGCGCTTAGATCCCGGCACGGGTGTGGTCGATGAGTTTTTCGGAAATGGCCTGCCAGCCAACGCCGGGCTGACGGACATCAAGGTGGCGCCCGGCGGCAAAGTGTGGGTGGGCGCGGAAACGGCCCAACGCCTGCTGCGCCTGACGGTCACCTCGACGGTGGATTACGTTTTCAAGCCATATACAGATACGCTGCGACCCAGCTATGTGTTGGCACCGCGGGCTATTGCAATTGAAAACGATGACTCGATCTTGATGACCGTGCCGACCGCCCCGACGCCGACTCTGCGTCTGGCACAGTTCGCGCCTCCGAATAATCTATTTCAGTGGCCGACCCTTGAGACCAACAGTTTTCCGCAAGATCTGGTTATCGTGCCCGGAGAGGTGTGGTTCTCTGATTTTCAGCGCAACGAACTCGTGCGAATTTCCCTGGCGACAATGACGACGCTGAACCCGCACGGTCCGATTACGAAACCGACCAGCCTTGCGACCGAATCGGCCACCGCTTTTTGGAGTGCTTTACAGACCAGTCCGGCCGCCATCGGCCGCCTGTCGTATGCGGGGCAGCCGCCTGTGGACACGGTTATCTCTGTCAATCTACCCGATGCGCAGTTCAGTGCGACCGCCATCGCCGTCGCCACCGATGGCGGAGTGTGGGTTAGTGCCTACCGATCAAAGCTGTTTTTGCCTTTAATTCGCAAGTCATGATGGAGAGTGGTGATGAAGTGTGTCGCTGTCAAGTGGTTCGCCCACGTTCGTGGGGCAATGATTCTGGTGTTGAGCGGGTTTGGTTTAGTGAGTTTAGCTCTGGCTCTGAACTGGTCAAACCCGGCGAGCGCCCGGTCCGACCTGAACAACCCGGCGGCGATGACCGACTCGCCCGCCTATCTTTATCAGTACCTGCCGGGGACAGCCAGTTTCATCACACTGAGTCTGCCGGTGAACAGTCGCCCGGCTGCCTTGGCGGTCATGACCGGGGCACAAACCGATCGGATCTGGTTTACCTCCCCGGATCGCAATCGAATTGGACAGGTGGTTTACACCTCAACCGCCGATTACACGACCACCGAGTACGCGGTTCCGGGCCGGCCGCAGGCCATCGCCGCGTCGGCCACGGATGTGTGGTTTACTCTGCCCTGGCTGGGGCAGGTCGGACACTTGGACGTGGCGACTGGCGTGATTGTGACTATCGGTCTGGCGCCCATCTCCGGCACATTATCTGATCTCGCGTTGGATAGCCTAGGGCAGGTCTGGGTGTCGCAGGGCGTAGGCGATCAAGTGAATGTCACGGCGCTGAGTTCAACGCTGGGCGTCTCGACAACGTATGTCATTTCACAGGCCAACCTAACGCCGGGCGGTCTGACAACCGATAGGTTTGATGGCGTCTGGGTGGCGGCGCGTGACGACGATCTCGTCTGGCATATCGATCCGGGCAGCGGCACAGTGGACGCGTCCTTCTCGCTGGGCGACAATCGCCAGCCCGAACAGCTGGCGAGCGACACCGCTGGCGATCATATCTGGGCCACGCTGACAGGCGCCAATCAACTGGCGCGGATGACCCTGACGCAAACCAGCCGGGCGGAGATCTATACATTACCGGTGACCAACAGCCGACCGAGTGCGCTGGCGCTCGATGGGCTTGATCGCGTCTATGTCGTACAACAAGCAAACAATCATCTGGTACGGTTGACCCTGGCGCCCACGGTAGATTTCGAAGATATCGGGCTGCCCCGTCAGGATGCAACGACCGCGGCCATCGCCGTTGGACGTGATAATGCCCTCTGGATAGCCGCCTCTTACGAGCCGACGATCCATCGCCTGTCATTGCCATTGATCGCGAACAACCACGATCCCCTGATCCCGTCTTACGGCGTGCAAAATTACTGGGCGCTTACGTCCCAGTACGGGTTGACGCGCATCGTCGAATCGAAGGTGAGCTGGGTGCGATTCCCCGTTAGCTGGAGCAGCATTGAGCCGGCCAACACCACGCCAGAGCATTACAACTGGACAGTGCCTGACATATCACTGCTGGCGACCAAAGACACTCAGGTCAACCTGATTATCACACTGGTTAGCAACCCCGCCTGGGCGGCATCATCTTACAACGGGCCGGTGAACAATCTGGCCGATCTACAGGAATTTGTCGGGGCGATCGTGGCGCGTTATCCGCACGTGAAGTACTGGGAGTTTTACAACGAGCCGGATCATGCCGCCTGGTATGGCCTGAAAGGTGCGGCGTATGCCGCCATGTTGCAGGCGGTCTACCCGGCCGTGAAAGCCGCCAACCCATCGGCGCAAGTGGTCATGGGCGGCCTGGCCATGGACTGGTTCATTGATGCGGGCGGCCCGTTCGATCGCAATTTCCTGCCCGACGTGCTGGCTAACTGCGCCGGGCCGTGTTTCGATGTGGCCAACTTCCACTACTATCCGGCCTTTCGAAAAAACTGGGAGCCGTATGGCCGGGACATCATCGGCAAGGCGAATTACGTGCGCCAGCTGCTGGAGACTTACCATTACGCGCGGCCCATTTTCAACACCGAGACTGGTTGGCCGTCTGCCACCAACTGGGGCAGCCCGGAACTGCAAGCGCGGTACGTTCCCAAAGTCTATGTCCGCGGCCTGGCCGCAGATCTGCCCGCGATGACGTGGTTCTCGCTGGTCGATTCCGACTACAGTCTGCCGGGTCTGCTGGATGGGCAATTGACCCCCCGCCCGGCTTATGAGGCGCTGCGCGCGTTGATCGCAACCATGCCGCAGCCGCGCTTTGTGCGCACGATTCCGGTGTCAGAAACCGGGTCGTCGTTTATCGAAGCGTATGAGTTTGCGGTGAATGGGCCGAATGGCCACAAGCGGGTGGATGTATACTGGTATGACTGCCCGTCCATGGTATCCTATCCAACCTATCCGTTCGATTGTGACGGTGTGGCGCCGTTGCACCTGAGTGCGTCGAAAGTGATGACGATCGACAAGCTGGGCAACCGGCTGCTGGTTGAGGATGCCGACGACGGCCATCACGATGACTATATCACCCGTGCTATATTATCCAGTCCGATCTACGTTGAATATCAACCATGAATGACATACACCTCAAACGGCTTCTCCCGACCCGATCGATCCGGCTCAGCCTGCTGGTGAGTGTGGTGGCCGGCTGTGGTCTGATCATCTCCAGCTTTATTCAGGCGGCCGTCAACCGGCCCGATCAGTTGCCGGGTGCCATCGGGCAGCCGCTGGCCGAAGCCGCCGCGGTCTCTTTTCCCAATTGCCGCTTTGGCGCGGGCGGCGCGATTAGTCCGACGTATGCCGTCTCCTCGCTCAATCTGGGCTGGTACATGGATTGGGGTACGCAGCTCGCGCCCGCACATCCCAACGGCGCTGAATATGTACAGGTGGTGCGCCTGAAACCGACCGAGGGCGGTTATACCTTTACGCCTGCGCTGTCCGTGTTGTATCAAATCGCCGATCAAAACCCGGGCGCGGTCTGGTTGATCGGCAACGAACCGGATAGTCCTTTTCAAGACCAACTGCTGCCGGAGACCTACGCGCAGGCCTACCACGATCTGTATCACTGGCTCAAACAACGCGATCCATCCGCCCGGATCGGGGCGGGCAGCATCGTGCAGCCGACGCCGTTGCGGATGCAGTACCTCGATCGAAGTCTGAATACCTATCGGCAGTTGTATGGTCAATCGATGCCGGTGGATGTGTGGAGCATTCACTCGTACATCCTGCGCGAGATCGATTCGTCTGATCCGGAAGCCTGTACGGCCGGCAACTGCATCGAACCGCCGTACGAAATCTGGGGAGCGTTTATTCCGCCCGGCCTGCTGGGCACGGCCACGCGCGGGATCTTGTACACGTACTCCAATATGTTCGATGTGTCGCTCTTCCGTCAACGGTTGATCGATTTTCGGACGTGGCTGCGCGATCGAGGCTACCGCGACGTGCCGTTGTACATCACCGAATATGGCACTCTATTTCCGTATCAGCCGTTTACCGGCGATCCTTACTATGATGAACTGGGCGATGAGATCACCGAAGCGCGCTCGATCACATTCATGACGCAGACGTTTAACCTGCTGCGGACTGCTACGGATGCGGCGGTGGGTTATCCGGCCGACGACAATCGCCTGGTGCAGCGCTGGCTGTGGTACAGCTTCGACGATGTCCAGACCTTTGGCGGCGCGTTGTTCAATCCGCAGACCGGGCAGCGCACGCTGCTGGGCAATGCCTGGGCCAACTACGTGCAGGCCATCACGCCGACGGTCGATCTGCTGGCGGTGCGGCTGACTTCCGATCCGGTCTGGGTGGATGGAGCGGCGACAGCCACTACCACGTTATACGCGACCATCTCCAACCTCGGCAACGTCTCTGCGGCGCTGCCACTGTCGGCGTCATTTTACGCGGGCCAGCCGGACAGCGGCACAGTGATTGATACTGCGCTGATCACCATACCGCTGGCAGGCTGTGGCGCAGCACGGGTGGTTACGGCCACCTGGTCGTCGTTGCCGGCGGGAGTCTATCCAATCTATGCGCGTGTGCAGGTCAGCGGAACGATGACTGAGATCGAGCCTGGCAACAACCTGATGACCGGGCAGGTCCTCATCGCCTCACACCGAATCTTTTTGCCACTTGTCCGCCGGACTCTGCCATGAACGCCGCATCGCGTACCTGGGCGCTTGCCACCTCAGGTTTGGCTCTGGCCGCATTGGTCTTAACGCTAACATACCGGCTGGTTGAAGTGGACATCTCTGATGCGCTGGGCTACGTCCAGGCCAGCCATCAGTTGGCGGGCGGTGAAGGGCTGGCTTTTGTTGATCCGCACAATACGCCCGAACATCACTATTATTTGTTGTACGCATTCAAGACCGTTCGGTCGGGCGAAGCCAACGGTTATTTCGGCTTTTTTGCCCGGCGTCCCATTGTTGGGTGCAGCCCTGGAACGTGTTACAGGTGATCCACTGGCGGTACATTTCCTGACGCCATTGTTGGCGACCGTATTAGTGATCGTCGTCAGCGCGCTGGGACATCAGTTGATTTCGGCCTGGGCAGGCTGGTGGGCGGCAGCCGGCCTGGTCGTGTCAACCAACTTCTTGCAGTTTTCGACTGCCCTATATTCAGAAGTGCCTGGCGCGGCGCTGATTTATTCCGGCATTTGGTTAACGGTTCTGGCGTTGCGCCGCCCACGCGACGATGGCCGCGCCGTGCTGCTGGCGTTGAGCGGCGGGGGTTTGATGGGCGCGTCATTTTTCGTTCGTTTCTCCAACGTCAGTATGTGGCCGGCTGCACTGGCGCTGCTGCCGCTGCTGGGTGGAAAATTGGTGTTTCGCCAGCGGCGAGCGTGGGCCAACATTGCGATGCTGGCTGTCGCGACACTTGGATTGCTGCTATTTAATGCAGTCTACTATGGCGGGCCCTTCGTCACCGCTATAGTCCACAACACGGCTGGTATGCTCAGCCCGCTTTTTCATTCGGCTACGCTTTCGGCCAATCATTTGGCAGTGGCTATAGCATATTTACTATGTTGACAACTCTGTGGCGCGATCTAAGTGGCTTGACCCTGGCTGCGCTGATCGGCCTGGTTGCGCGGCCGTGCTCTATCAGCATGTGGCTGGCGCTGGTAGCAGTGACGCTGCTTGCGCCTTATGCGATCTATGCCTTTGCAGCCGAAGGGCTCAACGCGCGCTTCGTCATTCCAGCTCTACCGGCGCTATTTCTGCTGGCCGGTAAAGGGCTGACGACGCTTGGCGCACATGTGCCCCGCTCGTGGCGGAACGCCCTGGGGGGTGTCGTGGCAATCGGGCTGTTAATCACTTTGCCGGCGACGCTAGATACGCTCAGCGCTCACAATCGCAGCGCGCAGGCAACGATCGCACAGGCGCGCGAACTCGGCACGCAAACCGAACCCAATGCCGTGATGTTGTCGTATGCGTTTAATGATCTCATCGCGATCTATGCCAATCGCTCAATGCTGAATTACCGGCATATGGTGCCGTGGGATCGCGTGGCTGGCCGCTATGTCTACGAGCAGTTCGAAGAACTGTTTACGGCGGAAGTGGCCCGCCTGTTAACCGCGGGCATACCGGTTTACTACGTTCTCGATCGCGATCCGCCTCTATTGGATAGTTTTGCAATTCTTCAGCGGCATTTCAGTGTGCAGCCGGTCCGATCTGATCTGCCTGTTTATCGGTTGTCGCCCGTACAGTGACAGGCCAGGACAATCGTCTCGCGACATGATGAAACTCATCGTTCAGATTCCCGCCTATAACGAAGAAGACTCGATTGCGCAAGTCATTCGGGATGTGCCGCGCAGTGTGCGCGGCTTCGATGCGATCGAAGTGCTGGTCATCGACGACGGCTCGAGCGATCGCACAGTGGCCGAGGCGCAGGCCGCCGGGGCCGATTACATCGTGTCGCTGGGGCACAATCGCGGCCTGGCCTTTGCCTTTCAGGCCGGCCTGGATGCGTGCCTGCGCCAGGGCGCGGATATCATCGTCAACACCGACGGCGATCATCAATACCCTGGCGAATACATCGCCGCTTTGACGAAGCCCATTCTTGATCAACAGGCGGATCTGGTTATTGGCGATCGGCAGGTCGATCAGGTCAGGCATTTTTCCCCGCAAAAACGGCTGCTGGAGCGCTTCGGCAGTTGGATCGTGCGGATGGCGAGCGGCACCAGCGTACCCGATGCGCCCAGCGGTTTTCGCGCTTACAGCCGCGAGGCGGCCCTGCGGCTCTTCGTCACCTCCGATTTTTCGTACACGCTCGACAATCTCATTCAGGCCGGCAAACGCGGTCTGCGCGTGGCGCATTTGCCCATCACCACCAATCGCACGCGCCCATCCAAACTGCATCGCGGCAGCTGGCATTTTGTCAAACGCCAGGGCGCGACTATCGTGCGGGCGTACGCGACCTATGAACCACTGAGAACCTTCTTCTATTTATCCCTGCCGTTTCTCTTGGTCGCCGCGATTCTGTTTGCGCGCTTGTTGATCATCTTCATCAACAACGACTTTGCCTTGCCCGGCAATGTGCAGTCGCTGATTGTGGCCGTGATGGCATTGATTGTCGGTTTCCTCGTGATAATCTTCGGCCTATTAGCCGATCGGATTGGCGAGAGCCGCCGCCTGATGGAAGAGATTTTATATCGTCTGCGGCGAGACGAGGCCGCGCGGCGCGATGAAGCCCCCCCACCCGATCGGGCGTCAAACGATCGATCGGATAGCTGACGCTCACTGTCCAACCTGCGGGTATGTTTGGATGCGCTATAATTGTCCTTCGCAACGGTATTATCCGACTCCGGGAGAACTCAACATGACGGTATTTATTACGGGCGGGGCAGGCTTCATCGGCTGCAATCTGGCCGATCATCATTTGAGGCGTGGCGAAGACGTAATCATCTTCGACAATCTGTCACGGCGCGGCACGGCGTCCAACCTGGCCTGGCTGCAGCAGAATCACGGCGAGCGGGTCTCGTTTGTAAAGGGTGACATCCGCGACTTTGAGGCGCTGCGGGCCGCCCTGCCCGCAGCGACCGATCGGGTTTACCACATGGCCGGGCAAGTGGCCGTAACCACTTCGGTCGTCAATCCGCGCGAAGATTTTGAGATCAATGCGCTGGGCACGTTCAACGTGTTGGAAGCCGTGCGTGCTAACGCCCCCGGCGCGATTACATTCTACGCCTCGACCAACAAGGTCTATGGCGGCATGGAAGACATCGTGATCGTGGAAGGTGTACAGCGCTACGGCTATCACGATCTACCGCGAGGCATTCCCGAAGATCGTCTGCTGGATTTCCACTCGCCCTATGGCTGCTCCAAGGGCACGGGCGATCAGTACGTGCGCGATTATGCCCGCATTTACGGCCTGAAAACCGTGGTGTTCCGGCAGTCGTGCATCTACGGCCTGCGCCAGTTTGGCGTGGAAGATCAGGGCTGGATCGCGCATTTCTGCATCGCCGCGCGACTGGGCCGCCCCATCTCGATCTACGGCAACGGCAAGCAGGTGCGCGACGTATTGTGGATCGACGATCTGGTCGCGGCCTATCATGCCGCCGCCGAACATATCGACGTGGCCGCCGGACAGATTTACAACATCGGCGGCGGGGCGGACATCACCATGTCGATCTGGACGGAGTTTGGCGCGCTGCTGGCCGAACTGGCCGGGCATCCGATTCCCGTAACCTACGGCGACTGGCGGCCCGGTGATCAACCCGTGTACATCAGCGACATCCGCAAGGCCGAGCGTGAACTCGGCTGGACGCCGCACGTGTCGATGCGTGAAGGCGTGACGCGGCTGTGGAATTGGATTAATGCGAATCCGCAGCTGTTCGGTTAGGCTGGCGTCGCATAACAGATAAGGACTGCGCTTCATGACGCGAGTATTGGTGACGGGTGTGGCCGGCTTCATCGGGTCGCATGTGGCCGAGCAGTGTCTGCGCCTGGGCTTTGAGGTGGTGGGCGTCGATGACCTATCGGGTGGTTTCATAGAGAATGTCCCGGTCGGCGTTGAGTTTCGGCACGGCAGCGTAGTTGATGCCGACTGGGTCGCGGGCTTGTGGGCCACTGGCAACTTCGACTACGTGTATCATCTGGCCGCCTATGCAGCCGAAGGCCTGAGCCATTTCATTCGGCGTTTCAATTATCAAACCAATCTGATCGGCTCGATTAATCTGATCAACCAGGCGGCCATCCATAGCGTAAAGTGCCTGGTTTTCACCTCATCGATTGCAGTGTATGGCGCGCATCAAAATCCGCTGACGGAGGACCTTCCCCCGCAACCCGAGGATCCGTACGGCATCTCAAAGTACGCCGTTGAGCTTGATCTCGCCGCCGCACACCGCCTGTTTGATCTGCCGTACATTATCTTTCGCCCGCACAATGTGTACGGCGAGCGGCAGAACATCGCCGACAAGTATCGCAATGTTATCGGCATCTTCATGAATCAAGCCCTGCAGGGCCGGCCCATGACAATCTTCGGCGATGGTCTGCAAACGCGCGCCTTCTCGTACATCGATGATGTCGCGCCCGTCATAGCGCGCGCGCCGTTGGTGCCGGACGCCTATCAACAGGTGTTTAATATCGGCGCCGATCAGCCGTATTCGGTGCTGGCACTGGCGCAGGCGACGGCGCGCGCCATGGGCGTCGAACCCCGCCTGATTCATTTGCCACCTCGCCAAGAAGTGCTGCACGCGTTCGCCTCACATGTGAAGGCGCAGGCGCTGTTTCAACCCGCCGCGCCGCTGGCTTTGAGTGAAGGCCTGGCGCGCATGGCGCAGTGGGTTCGCGCACGGGGGCCGCTGCCGCCGATCGAGTTTGAGCAGATCGAAGTGGCATTGAATTTGCCGCCGTCGTGGGCCAGACAAGGATCGCCAGCATGACACCGGCTGTTCGCTTTGATAAGGTCTCTAAGAAATTCAGCCTGGACATCGCGCGGCCGCGCAGTCTGCAAGAGATCTTTGTGCAGCGCCGCATTCGCGCCGAAGCCGATTATTTCTGGGCGCTTCAGGATGTGTCGTTTACGATCGAGCCGGGGGAGCACGTGGGGCTGGTCGGTACGAATGGTTCCGGCAAGAGCACGCTACTCAAGCTGATGAGTCGCGTGATTCAGCCCACCACTGGCACGATCGAGACGCATGGCCGCGTGGCCGGTTTGCTGGAACTGGGTACCGGCTTCCATCCCGATCTAACCGGGCGCGAGAACATCTTCCTCAACGCGTCCATTCTGGGGTTATCGCGCGCCGAGACCAAACGGCGGCTGGACGAGATCATCGACTTTGCCGACATCGGCCAGTTTATCGATGTGCAGGTGCGCAACTACTCGTCGGGCATGGTGGTGCGGCTGGGCTTCGCCATCACCACCGCCTTAGAGCCGGAAGTGCTGTTGATCGACGAAGTATTGGCGGTGGGTGATGCCGACTTTCAACGCAAGTGCATAACGCGGCTGGAAGATTTGCAGGCGCAGGGCGTGACGCTCGTGTTTGTCTCACACGGCATGGCGCAGGTGCAGCAGTTGTGTCAGCGCGCCATCTGGATTTCACACGGGCACGTCGTCGCCGACGGCGAAGTTGAAGCGGTGGCCGGCCATTATCTGGATTCGGTCGCGCCGGCAGCGACCAGGCGCCGTGCGCCGGAAGTAGAGACGTCCAAATCGAACAATCGGTGGGGCAATTATCTAGCTGAAGTGCGCAAGGTGGAATTCTTAGATCAGCACGGAGACGGCCTGCCCTATTTTAAGACCGGCGAGCCATTGACGGTGCGCATCCATTATGTAGCCCACACGCGCATCGACCATCCGGCGATCGGCTTGGCGATCTACCGGCACGATGGTGTGCACGTCACAGGTCCTAATGCGGCGCGGGACGGGACTGAATTGGCCTATATTGAGGGCGCCGGTTACATCGATTACGTGCTTGACTATCTGCCGCTGACGCAAGGGGTGTATGAGTTCAGTGCGGTGATCTACGATCACGATTCAATTCAGGCCTACGATCATCAACACCGCATGTTCCCGCTCGAAGTGCGGGCACGCGGCATGGCTCCGCAGGAAGGTGTAGTTCATTTTCGTGCTGAGTGGCGGCCCCAGCCGCTACCCGCGTCTGATAACATCGTGGTCCAAACCGCGCGTGAATTTCACCGAGCGGCCGACCAACGTGAGGTCGATTGATTACTTTCTCATGCATCCTGCCTGTCTTAAACGGCGCCAGCTTGATTGGCGACTGTCTGCATTCGCTTGAACCGCAGTTGGCGGACGGCGATGAAATCATCGTCGTCGATAACGGTTCGACGGATGGTACGCCCGAATTGATCGCGTGCGACTTTCCGCGCGTCACGTTGATTTGTGCCGGTGAAAATCTGGGGTACGGCGGCGGCGCCAATCGGGGCCTGTGGGTCATGCAGGGCCGCGCGGCCTTAATCATGAATCACGACATTACGCTGCTGGCAGGCTGCCTGTCGGCGCTGCGCCGCCGTCTTGAAATAAGCGGCCCGGCGGTTGTCGGTTGCAAACTATTGTATCCCCCTGGCCAGAGCATCCAGCATGCAGGCGGCATCATACGCGGCCCTCGCGCTGAAGCAGACCATCACGGCTACCGGCAGATCGACGACGGCCGCTGGGACACACTGGCCTATCCTGACTACGTGACAGGCGCCATGTTTGTCATCGATCGAGCCGTGCTGGCAACCTGCGGCCAGTTCGACGAGCAATTCTATCCGCTCTACTACGAAGAAGTGGACTATTGCTACCGTGCGCGGCGGGCCGGCTTTCCGGTCATTTATGAACCCGAGGCCGCGGCCATTCATCATGAAACCGTGACCTATGCCGCGCGCACAGCCGCGTATCATCATTTGATGGAGCGCGGCCGCCTGCGATTTGTGTTGAAGAACTTTCCGCCTGACCAGCTGCTTAACGATTTCTTTCCGGCCGAACTCAACTACGTTCAACACGTGACCGCCGATTTCGCGCGCGACGTGTGCGCACCCACCTACGACGAGGTGCTAATGAACCTGCCGCCGCTGTCGTCCGAACACGCAGCTGCGATTATCGGATCGCTTCGTCAACTACGCGCCGCCGCCCGCCGAACGTCGGCCACCCGCGAGGTGTCTATGTCCGAATCACTCCCACCCCTCAACGTGCCGCCGCTGCGCGAACACGAGTTTCAATCGAACACGCCTGTCGTCGGGCCGCTCATCGTCCGGCTGCGCCGCGCCCTATATTCGTTGACGGCCAAATGGCCGCTGCGCGTGGCGCTTGATCAGCAAGCGCGCATCAATCAGCAATTGGTCCAGCGCTTGCAGCAACACGAGTCATTGCTGCGCGAATACGAGGCGCGGCTGCGCGAGTACGACGAGCGTCTGATCGATCAAGATCACGATCTGGCGCACTTGAGCCGCATCACCGCCGAGGTTGAATTGCGACAGCGGCACTTGAGCAAAGCCCAGACACCCCCGCAGCCATGATGCGTCTGGCCATCGTCACGCCGCTCGACGCCGCGCAGACCGGCGTGGCCGATTACAGCCGCGACCTGTTGCCGTATCTGGCTGAAGCGGCCGAGCACGAGATTGCGGTATTTACCGACCGGGCCAGCTGCACTCAATCGGGTGCGGGCTGGTCTACCCGCTCGATCGATGATCTCCCCTCCGCGGCCCGCGACATTGATCTCATCGTATATCAGATGGGTAACAGTCCAGCACATGACTTCATGGCTGACGCGCTGTGGCACTATCCCGGCCTCGTCGTGTTGCACGATGTGTCGTTACACTATTTCTTTGCACGGCAGTCGCGCAGTCGCTATGTGCAGGCGATGGGCTACGGCTACGGCCCAGCGGGCGCGGTGTTGGGACGGCAATTCTTGCGCGACTTTGCGCCCGTCAACTACCCGCAGTATCTGGTCAGTGAAACTTTGATCGATCGCAGTCCAGGCACACTCGTGCACAGCCGCCACGCCTGTGATCTCTTGAGTGCGCGCTGCCCGACGGCCCGCTTGGCCTATGTGCCGATGCCGATCCCGCTGCCCCCCGATCGATCACGCGCGGCCACGCGGATGCGGTTAAGCGTAAAGGCCGACGAATTTCTCATCGGCGTGTTCGGTGTGTTGAATGATAGCAAGCAGCCGCATGTAATTATAGCGGCCATGCGCCAACTGCTCGACGCAGGTGTGCCGATCAAAGCGGTGTTCATTGGCCGGGAGAATGACTCATTTCAGCTGGCTGCTGAAGCGCCGCGCCTGGGCTTAACCGATCACATCAACGCTCTGGGCTTTGTTGAAGATTTGGCGCTCGTGAATGAGTGGCTGGCCGCCTGCGATGTGGCGATCAATTTGCGATCGCCGTACTGGGGCGAGACATCCGCGTCAACACTGCGCATGTTGGCGACAGGCACCCCCGCCATTGTGAATAACATCGGCTCATTCGCCGAACTACCCGACGCCACCTGCATCAAACTTCTGTCCGACGCGCCAGATTTGCCGCACAGACTGGCTGCGGCATTGCACGATTTGTACGACCAACCCGATCGTCGCGCCGCCATGCGGGTCGCAGCGCGACACCACGTGGCGACCGAACACGATCCGCGTCTTGTGGCTGAGCGCTATCTGAAAGTGGCAACCTCGATTTTGGAGGCGGTATGAATCGCTTAAACATCGCCTTCGTCACGCCGCTCAATCCCATCCCCAACGGGCTATCGGACTACAGTGAAGCGCTGCTGCCCGTGCTGGCTGAACACGCGGATATTACGATCTACAGTGAATGCGGCACGCCCGCGAATCCGCAGATCGCCGGGCAGTTTGAGGTGCGGCCCGTGCGGCAGTTATTGCGGCATCATTCCGAACACGATCTGCGGCTATATCAGATCGGCAACAGCGCCGATCACGCAGCGGCCTTTGAGATGCTGCGTTGCCTGCCTGGCATCGTGGTGCTGCACGAGCCTTTTTTGCACACAGGCTATCGTTACATGCCCACGCTCCGGCCATATCAGCGAGAATTGTTGTACGAGCTGGGCGCACTTGCGCCTGAAGTGCAGGCCCGCTGGGCCGCCGAGACCGATCGAGTAGCGTTACAGGCCGCGCCGTTGATCCGACGATTGATCGATTCCAGCCTGGGCGTAATCGTGCACAGTCGTGCCGCACGCCAATTGATCTTGCGGACCTCGTCGCCGCGCGCCCAGCAGCTGCCAATCGCCGTCATCTCGCAACCGATGCCACTGCCGCCGCACGTCGAGCCGCACACGGCCCGATCGGACTTTGGCTGGCCCGCCGATGCGTTGTTGATCGGCGTCCCGGGCACGATCGATCCGACGAAGGAGCCGGCCCTGACGCTGCGCGCCTTCGCGGAGTTGAGCCAGCAACGACCCGAGGCACGCTTGATCTTCATGGGCGACTGGCCGCTGGATTATGGCCTGAGCGATCTGGTGCGCGAATTGAACCTGAGTGAGCGCGTGGAATTTATGGGGCGGGTCGAGCCGTTGGCCCGGCTAGAGCGGACGATGGCCGCTTGCGATATAATAATCAACTTGCGCCGCCCGACGATTGGCGAAACATCGGGCACGGCGCTGCGGGCACTGGCGATGGGCCGCGCGCTGGTGGTGCGCGACATCGGTTGGTTCAGTGAGATTCCGGCCGCGGGCAGCGTGAAGATTAGCGCCACAGCCGAAGTGGCCGAACTGGCGCAGGCGTTGCATACTCTAACCACACAACCGGAATTGAGACAGAAGTTGGGTGCAGCCGCCCGTGCGTACATTCAAACCGAATGTGATGTGGCGCAGGTGGCGCAGCAGTACATGACGTTTTTGCAGATAGTTTACGCAAGGTTTGACGGTCCAATCGGGTTGGGTTGATCATGCGCGTATTGTTTATCACCAATCTCTTTCCGCCCGGCTATACCGGCGGAGCTGAAATCTCAAATTACTATGTGTGTCAGGGCTTGATACGGCGTGGCGCTACGTGCTCGATCTTGTCGGTCCATAATCGGATGCCGCGCACTGCCGATACCTGGTATGACTATGACGGTCTGCCCGTTCATCGGGTTGATTTTTTTACCCGCGTGCGAGAGGCGCTGACGGATGTATTTGACGGGCGTGTCTACCAGGCTGTGCGGCGTGAGATTCAACGGTTCAAGCCCGATATCGTTCACATTGGCAACGTGTCCGGTTCAACGCTTGCGCCGTTTGCCGCCTGCCAGTCACTGCATGTGCCTGTAGTCAACATCCTGCACGATTTGTGGCTGCTGTGTGCGAATAACATGTTGTATCGCGCTGACGGCACAACCTGCAATCCGGCTGAAAAACGCAGCCGTTGCCAACACTGTTATCGACGCTACGACTACTGGGGCAATATCCCTTATCGGCGAGCGGTGTTTAAGGCGTTGACGGGTAACGTCCGGGTGTTTATTTCACCCAGCCAGGCCATGATCGATCGGCATGTCGAAGCCGGTTATGATCTACGACGCTTTCGACATGTGCCACACGCCATGCCCGATCCGTTTCCGGTAACGGTCACGCAGCCGCGTCTCGCCGAGGCCATTCAACTGAGCCACCAACATCCGACCATCGCCTACGCCGGCGGCGGGATTGAAATCAAAGGCGCTCGCGTGTTGCTGGCCGCCCTGCCGGCTTTGCAGCAGGCGATTCCGAACCTGCGCGTTCTGATCGCCGGAACGGGAGAGGAAGCGTTACAAGCTGAATTTCGCAAATTTGCCCCAACCACCGAATTGCTGGGCTGGGTATCTTTCAAGGAAATCTATGCTCTGTTCAACGCCGTTGACCTGGTCGCGGTCCCTTCGACCTGGCATGAAGCTTTTTCGCTGGTAACCCTGGAAAGCTTACAATCGGGTACGCCGGTTGTTGGCACAGCGCTGGGTGGCATCCCGGAGCTGGTACAGGAAGGCGAAACTGGCTACTTGCTTCCGCCGGGTGACGCCATGGCATTGGTCGATCGGGTAACTCGCCACTTTGCCCAGTCACCGCAGCGCAGGCGACAGATGCGCCAACACTGCCGTCAATATGTTTCCACGCATTTGACGTATGAGCGGCAATTGGATGGAGTTCAGGCCGTCTATCATGAAGTGTT
>JAUQXD010000965.1 GCA_030834835.1 Thermoflexales bacterium
ATATACCCGCCCGAATTGCCCGTCCAGGCTGATCGGCCGGCCAATGGATTGCCGTAACTGGCGCTGATCGTGCCATTGTAGCCGCCGCTGGTAAAACTGCCGCCCGCCGTCACGATGTCCGTGAAAGCGCCCGCGCCGATCTTGATTTCCAGCACGGCGCCATCGTAGGTATTTTCCAGGATGTAGTTATTGCGGAAAGTGATCTTCGCGGCGCTGATCGTGGGTGTAAATACCGGTGACACCAGACTGCTGTCAGTCACGGAAGCCGGATCAGGTGCAAAGGCATTGTTGGGCGCGGAATCGCTGGTGGCAATGGAAGTGACCCATGCTACAGCGCTGGCGCCCACGGTCGAGGTGGTCCAGCCCGATGGCAGAGCGGGCGCCGTAACACCGTCGAAGTTCTGGAAGTTTTGCGCGGGAAGCGCCCCGGTGGAAACGCTGAAGGTGTAATTATAGGTGTAGGTGGGATTATAGGTGGCGGCTAAGGCGAATGTGATCGGCGCTCCGCAGACCAATTGCGTACTGACAGCAAAGGTGTACGGCGTGGTATTCGTCACGGTGGCCGCCGGGGCCACGTCGGCGTAGGCTGATGCAGGGTTGAGCATGACGGCATTGCCGCTGAGGACGGAGACGCTGCCATTCACGTTGGTGGCCGTCATGACTCCGATATTATTCAGGCCGATATTCAGGCGAATCGATTCACCCGGTTCGACCAGGCCGTTGTTGTTGCCGCCGGTTGCATCGCTGGTGCTGACGCCACTGGCTGCAAGTATGGGATTAGAACTCACGCACGAGGGAAATCGGAATGAGCCGATGTACGTCTGCCAGTTGGTCCCGGTGACGGCGTAGTATTCGGTGGTGTACCAGAAGGTGCAATCGTCCACCGGGTCAACGGATAAGGCTGAATAGTCGCCCCACCGGTTATAGGCTGTCTGTGAACCGGCGCCCGCGATGAACGTCGTTTCACCCTGCGACAACTGTCCCAATGGATCGCTCGCCAATCGTCCGGCGTAGCGAATGGCCGGATACATGCTCGCGCTTGACACGCTGTACCCGACCGCCATGTTGCCCTGCCCGTCCACCGCGAGACTGCCCATCCAGCGATATGTCGCATCCGGCTGATACGTACCCTGCTGGTAAATCACGGGCGTCGTGGCGGGCGTGCGCAGCTCGTACCAGCGGATGCCGGTCACACCGCCGGTACTGACGGTATGATTGACCCACAGCGATTCGACGCCGTCGATGTTGCGATACTGCAATTGCATCATCAACCGATCACCCAGCGTGTCCAACGTAGTGCCGCCCTGCGCCGGCACGCTGCCGGTGGGCATCACGAACGGAGCGGCCACCAGATCGGTCGGGCCGGTAAAGGTCGAATTCGCCGGTGTGGTCCAATCGACATGGAATTTCCACACGTGCACCACATCATCGGTTGCAGACCAGTTTTCATCCGCCGACACAAAGTAGTTGGGGCTGCCCGCCGGCGGCTGGTCGCCGCGCAGGTTACCGGGCAGTAGCGCCCCATAGTTCGACGCAGCGCTCAGGTTGAAAGAGACTGTCGTGAGCGGCAGCCCGGCCAGCAGATCGGCGCGCTTGAAGGCATACACCTGAGCGCCCTGCCAGCTAGCGCTGCTGCAGGAGGTGTTAAGGCAGTCGAACAAGTTCATCGACATGTAATACGCATCCGGCCACACCCCAAGCTTGGGATAGTCGGCCAGATAGGCGTTGTGAGCCACATACCCGTACTGATACCAGCCGCCTGAGACGGGATCACCGGTCTGCGAGACGGCAATGCATTCGTAGTACGGCCCGTTCATCAGGTTGGACCACGCAAAGTCGGTGATAATCCAGCGATCGGCTGCAGCGTCATACAACACGATCGGGTCGCCCATATTATTGGCGTCGCACGGCGTGCCCGTGCCGTCGAAGAACGCATTAAAGGTGAAGGCCGCCGCACGCACGCCCGTGGCCTTGTCGTAGATGCCGATGGAGGTGTTCACAGTCTGAATGTAATACACCGGTCCAACATCGCCGTTGGTGTCCGGCGGCCAGCCCCCGCCCCAACCCGCAAAATCCAGCCCGGCAAAACCTTGCAGCGGGGCGGGCATGGCGTCAGGCCCAAACGCCTTTTGCGCCACCGGATCGTCAACCGGCCCGGCATCGCCGGTGCGCCCGGCAGCCGCGCGGTTTGGCCGTTCAAATTCGGGCAGTAAGTGATTTTTCTCCGTAGGCCCGACCTGCGGCAGATCCCGCAGATCGATATTGCGCACCGCCGGGTATACCGGTTCGCTGAGCAGCGGCCCCGCAATCGCTTTGTCACCCGATTGGGCCGCTGGTGCTGCGATAATTCCACCGTTGGGCAGCAATGCTCGCCGGGGACGCGGCGCATCCAGCCTGGGCGCCGTGGACAGGGCTATAGCGCCCGCTATAGCCATTGCTGCCAGTAATAATAACTTCACGCGCCAACGAAATTCTGCTTGCTTTGACATCTCTCGCTCCTGGTTTGATTTTCCCTACTGCAAATAGTCGCACACGCCCGGAAATTGGTTCAATCCAGGCGTGCGCAGCTGTCATATCGACTGACTCAACCGCGGGTCACATCAAGCCTTCGATCATTGACCAATGAACATTGATCATTGATCATTGTTCATTTGCGCCTTCCTGCCGCGTCGAGTAAACTATCGTCATCGACCGGAGGGCCACCCATGTCCGACACCGTGCGCGAATTTCTGGTGCGCGGCATCGCCGCCGCCAGAACCAACGATCCCAAAGACAAAGACGAAGCGCGTTACTATTTGAATCGCGCTGCCAATGCCACCGACGCCGACTTTGCTCAACGCGCCAAAGCGTGGCTGTGGCTCAGCCAGATCGAAGACGATCCGGTGAAGAAACGCGACTGCCTTGAGAACGTCCTCGCGATCGATCCGAGTGATCCGCTGGCGCGGCGTGGCCTGGCGATGCTGGACGGGCGACTAAAGTCGGAAGACGTAGTGGACCCCGACAAACCGATCGCGCCGACGACAGTCGGCGCACCCGCCGCGCCTAAAGTGCGCCGCTATGCCTGTCC
>JAUQXD010000966.1 GCA_030834835.1 Thermoflexales bacterium
AATGTTGAATTCCTGCAAAATGTCACGTACCGGACCGAGTGTGGCATCGGTGGCAACTTCATCGATCAACACCTGTGCCTGCGATTGAATCAGGGACTCTTCGGCGGCGACGCCTCTCAAGGGAATCGTGCGGCCCAGCATGCCCAGCGCCGGGTATTCAGCCTTCACCACACCGTAAACGGAATCCGGCGAAATCAACAGTAGGCCGCTATGATCGACCTCGAAGAAGCGCACGACGGCCTTGCACGCCTCGCGTAATGTGTCGTTCAAGGTCAGCGACGAACTCAACAGCAGCGCCAACTCTTGCAGCACATTTAGCCGCAGCGCACGCTGCTGCACGCCCTGATATAGCCTCGCATTGTCGATGGCGATGGCCGCCTGCGCGGCAAAGGCGCGTGCCAACTGGGCGTGACTGTCCGTATAGAAACCCGGTTCGCGCTTATCCAACGCCAGCATGCCGATCAATTGCTCGCCCACCAACATCGGCGCGCCCAGCCAGCTGCGAACGCCCGCCGATTCGTGCGGCGGTTGCGAAAAGACCGCGTATCTGGGCTGCACATCATCGACGATGAGGCATTGCCGATCTTCGATCACGCCGCGATTGGGATGATGGTCGTCAAGGGCAAACGTCAGCCCGACGATTTCATGGGGGTTCGGGAAACCATGCCCAGCGTAGATCTCCAACCGATTTTCTGTCAATAGCTGCACGGACGCACTGTCATACGGCACGACTTTGCGCAGCTCGATCAAGATGCTGTCTAACACTTGATCGGGCCGCAATGTGGACGTGAGCACCAGCGATGCGGCGCGCAGCATATCCGCCTCGCGCCGCCGATGCGCTTCCGCTTCAAACAGGCGCGCGTTTTCCAATGCCACGCTCAGCTGGTTGCCCAACGCCCGGAAGGCATCCAGCTGGATGGGCGTGAAAGCATGCCGCTCATAACTCTGAATCGACAACGCGCCGATCACGTCGCCGCTGATCTTCAGCGGGAGATAGAAACCCGACTGGCATGGCTCGCCCGCCGCGATCGATTCGATGCCTAACGCGTCACAGGCCGCCTGTCGATCGTCGGCCGTGACCCAGTGCAGTTCCTCGCCGGTTTGAATGACGTACCCCGTAATACCCGGCGATCGATCGCTCATCAACACGCGATCGGGCAACTGGATGCGTTCGTCATTGTCATAGGCTAGCGGAAAACGCACTATGTTCGTCGCCCGCTCAAGCAGCGCGACGAGAAAGGTGCCGATATGCAATTGCTCGCGCACGAAGTCCCAGGTCATTTGCAGCTGCTCGTCCACCTGCACTGTGCGTGTAAGGCCTTGCCCCGCCTTCACCAGCGCTTCCATGTAATCCGCGTGGCGATTGATCTGCTGGAACGACTCGGCATTGGCCATGGCCAGGCCAGCTTGCCCGGCCAGCGTTTGCAATACCGAGATCGTCGTGCCCGCCGATTTGAAATAGCTGGGCGCGCGGCTATAGACAATCAACACACCCAGGTTGCCAGACCGGCCTGGGATGGGCACGCCGAAAAACGAACGCAAGCCAGCCTCCAGCCATGCGGAATCAGCGGATTCGTCTTGTGTCAGATCGGGCATGGCAGCCGCCCGCCCAGTCTGGATGATCTCATGCATCACCGCGTATTGCTCAAACACGATCGGCCGCGGCCGATCAAGCGGCGCCGTCTGTGCGTACAACTTCAAACGCTGCGTGGCGCGATCGAGCAGGCTAATCTCTGCGTCATCGGCCAGCGCCAGCGAACGCGCATCCAATCCGATCCGCTCCAACAGCCGGGCCTGATCGTGTTCGGCTAGAATGGCGCGGCCGATGACGCGCAGGCGCACCTGTTGTGCGGCCGTGCGAATCAGCATCGCCAGTTCGTCGAAATTGAAAGGCTTTTCCAAGTACCGAAATGCGCCCGCTTGCAGCGCGCGCTGACGATGCTCGGTGCCCCAGCCGGTCAGAATAATGCATTCGATGTCGGCATATTGCTTCCTGATGTCTTCCATCAGGTGAATGCCATCCGGCCCCGGAATCAGCATGTCGTCGATCAGGGCCACATCGTACGCACCCTGTGCTTGGGTGATCGACTCCCAGGCAGCGGCAGCATTGGGCGCGGTTTCTACTTGATAGCCGAAGTTGTTGCGCAAAAACTTGCTCAGGTTCACGCGCAAACTTTCTTCGTCATCGACTAGTAGGACCCGCAAATGATCGTCACTCATCTCACGCCTCGCTCCGCGCTACATCCGCCCCCGGCAGTTCGATTAGGAACGTCGTGCCCAACGGCACCACACTGTCTTCAATGCCAATGCGCCCGCGCATCGACTCGATCAGGTTGCGCGCGATGAACAGGCCCAGCCCCGAGCCGCCGTCCCGCGTCGTGAAGCCCAGTCGAAAGACTTGATCCCACAGGCTGTGATGAATGCCCGGCCCCGTGTCGGCAAACCGAATTTGCAGTCGCACCGGTCCGTCTTTCTTTAGACTGCTGGTG
>JAUQXD010000967.1 GCA_030834835.1 Thermoflexales bacterium
AGTCGGAGCAAGTCGATCACTTCGTCTTCGTCCATCGCCAACCGATCGGGCGCCAGCTGCGTCGCCAGGTAAAAATGAATGTACTCGGTGCTGAACCCTGGCGCAGTATAGATGCCACCTAACCGATCGAGTTGCCCCGCCCGCTGGCCCGTCTCTTCACGCAGTTCGCGCTGCGCGGCCGCCAACGGTTCCTCACCCGGCTCAAGCGTTCCCGCCGGAATCTCCAGCGTTACGGCTCGCACCGCGTGTCGATATTGCTTCACCAGCAGCACGCGCCCCGCCTCATCCAGCGCAATCAGCGCAATCGCGCCCGGATGCTCCACGATCTCACGGACGCTTTCCACGCCCGCCGCTGTGCGGATTTGATCGACCCGCAGGTTGATCAGCCGCCCCTCATAGATTCGTTCCGAAGCCAACACTGTCTCAAACGATGCCATACGCCCTTGCCATATAAACCACCGCTGGACACAGGTGTCCAGCGGTGACGTGTTCAGCATCGATCGGCCTGTGCAACCCCTACGGGATCTTCAACACCTGGCCGGGATAGATTAGATTGTAATTGACAATGCCGTTCGCGGCCGCAATCGCCTGCATGGACTTGCCAAACCGCAGCGCGATGCGGAACAAATTGTCGCCGGGCAGCACCTTGTACGTCGTGCCGCCGGGCTGCGGCGTCACCTGCGGCACCGGCGTTACGCTCCCGGTACCCGGAATCTTCAACTTCTGACCAGGATAAATCAGATACGGCGCGGGAATCGCATTCTGCTGCGCAATCGCGTACGGGTTCACGTTATACAGTCGCGCGATGCTGAACAGCCGCTCGCCAGGCTGAACCGTGTGAATGCGTTCGCCGGTTGGCGACAGCGGAGCCAGGGTTGGGGCAACCGCCGCGGGTTCAGCCGTGCTCACGACGATCGGCGCGGCCGGCAACGGCGTCGGCGTCGCTTCCGGGCCAGTCGCTGGGGCCGGCAGGGTGGCCGCAGGTTGTGGTTCGGCCGCCGCTACGGTCGCGGCCAGATCGACCGGCATCTCGCCCACCGGCAAGGTCGCCGTCGGCGCAACGATGGGTGGCAAAGTGGGCTGAACTTGCGGGCCAACCGGCGCCGGCGTCTCCAACACGGCTTGCTGATCGGGCCGTTCGCAACCCGCGGCCAACAGCAAGACCAACACCAGTCCCGCTACCATCAGCGGTGAAAGTGGACTCTTCTTCATTGAGACTTCTCCTTGCTTCAGTCTACCAACAGATAAGGCTTCACATGAATTACGTCGAGTGTGAGGATAGCATAAGTCAAGATCAGAGTCAAGCGTAAAACGCGTATTGAGCGTGCGGTGCGCCGCTCTGCGCCTTCATGGGCCGCGTTCGATCGTGACGGCGATCCCGCGATGGTCCGAAGCCGTGCCCTCATTCACGTGAAAGTCGCGGGCCGTCAAATCCGCCGAATGATAGATGTAATCGATGCGATGATAGGGCCGATTCGATGCATACGTGAAACCATCACCTGTACCGATCGTGGCAAACGCATCGATCAGGCCTGCCTCGCGCAGCAGCTGCATTTCAGGGGCGTCCGGTGTGGCGTTCAGATCGCCCAACAGTACGGTGGTCGCCCGATTAGCCCACGTCGCAATCATGGCCTGCACCTGCGACACGCGCTGCGCACCGTCCGGGCCGACGTGATGCAAATGCGTCACAATCAGGTTCAGGGTCTGATCGCCGATCTCAATTTGCGCCGCCAGATAACCGCGCGCCGGCCGCACCACCTCATTATTGGGCATGGCAAAATACTGCGCGCCCTTAATCGGATAGCGGCTGAGGATCGCATTGCCCCACATCGGATCAGCCGTCGGCCCCCACACATACGGCAGCTTCAACCGCTGCGACAGCCACGTCAACATATCGATCGATCCATCTATCACCCAGCCGCGCGACACTTCCTGCAAGCCAATCACGTCGGCCTGCTCCGCCTCGATCGCCTGCGCGACTTCCTCCAGGCTCAAGCGACCCGTCACGTCGAAGCCCGAATGCAAATTGTAAGACATGATCCGAACGGGAAGTTGTCCTGAGGTTGCGGACGGCTCTTGCCACCCCAGCAGCGCGATCACGGGCAGCGCCATCAACCCCAATCCGATCAAGCCCGGCGTCCAATCCAGCCGATCGGGTGCGGGTGACGCGCTGAAGCGCAGCACGGTCAGCGTCATCGCCCCCAGCACGATCAACGCTGCCAGCGGCTGAAACATCCAGTGCGCGATCGGCAGTTTGAATACGTGCCCGATGTAGTAACCCACCAGCAGGACAAACATGATCACCAGACCGCTGCCGATCACGCTCGATGCCGAACGCGAGCCGCGCGCCTGAGTGATGACGGCCAACCCGATCGAGGCCGCCACCTGCCCGGCCATAAGTTCCAGCGGCGCCAGCGGATCGCTCACCAGTTGCGCAAACAGATCCGTGATCAACGGCAGCGTCGTCACCACCAGCAGCAAGCCCACCGCCAGTGTCCACGTCCAGGCGCGGCGCGGCAAACGCCCGTACAACGCGCCCACGACCACCAGGCTAAACGCATTCGCCAGCACGATCAGCTCAAACGCCAGCGGTTGGCTGAAACCCGTCAACACCGACACGTGCCCGATGTTTTGAAACAACTGCGCTTCCAGAAACAGGAACGGCCCAATCGCCAACAGCGCCCAACTGACAGTCGCACTCTGCGAGGATTGAATGTAGTATCGGGTCAGCAAGGCCAGTTGCAGCGCCACCCCGATCACAACAACGATTAACGGCAGCGCACCCGACACCCATGACAATTCCAGTGTCCCCAGCGCCCCTTTGATCGCCGTATCGATCGAGACGCCCAGCACGATCGATGTGGCAAAGTGACGATCGTGTTCGTTCGCGCGCAGCGATTCCAGCATGAGGGGGATGAACATGAAGAACAGCGCCAGCCCGATCGAAGCCGCGACCAGATCGAGCGCGGGGTCTTGATTGATTTGCTCGATCACGCGCAGCGCGCCCACGCCGCCGCCGATGATGAGCAACGCGCGCGCGCCCAATCGACGCCGCACAATCCCCGCAAGGAATGTGGCCGCAAACACCAACGCCGCCACACCCAGCATCACAGCCGGCGCGGCGTGGGCCACTTCATACCCATAATACAACAGCCCCGCGATCCACACGCGGAGCAGTTGAAGTCCAAACGTCACCGTGAGCGCCAGCGGCAACAGAACCTTGAGCGTGCTTGATTTGATTATTGCCTCATCTCCTCATCACTCGTCAATCGTCGTCGGGCGACGCCATCGCCAGAATGTTGCCGCCGCAATCGACGTAGATCGTCGCGCCCGTCGTGCCCGCCGAGAGATCGCTGGCCAGCCAGACCGCGGTGCCGCCCACGTCCTCGATGGTGGTGGCGCGGCGCAAGGGCACGACTTCTTTGTATTTGCCGTACATGTTGCGGAAACCCGCAATGCCGCCGGCCGCCAGCGTACGAATCGGTCCGGCGCTGATGGCATTGACGCGAATGCCCTGTGCGCCCAGGTCATCGGCCAGGTAGCGCACACTGGCTTCCAATGCCGCTTTAGCCACGCCCATCACGTTGTAGTGTGGCACCACTTTTTCAGAGCCGTAATACGTCATCGCCATGATGCTTGAACCGTCGTGCAGCAGCGGCAGCGCATGTTTGGTCAGCGTCACCAGCGAATACGCGCTGATGTCCAACGCCAGTTTGAAGCCGTCCCGTGAGGTATTGACAAAGGTGGCGGCCAGATCGTCGCGATGGGCGAACGCCATCGAATGCACCAGAATATCCAGCGTGCCGTACTGCGCCTGCCATTTGGCAAACACGTCCACAATATCGTCATCCTGCTGCACATCGCACGGCTCGACAAAGGTCGAACCCAGGCTGTCCGCCAGCGGCTTCACACGCCGCTCCAACAGCTCGGCGATCGACGAAAACCCGACCGTCGCCCCCTGCTCGTGAAATGCTTTGGCGATGCCCCACGCGATCGAGTGATCATTAGCTACCCCAAAGATCAGTGCTTTCTTGCCGTCCAGAATTCCCATAACGAATCTCCTGTGCTCAAGGATTTGGCTGCCAGACTAATGCGTAATACGTACTGCGTGCTGTGTGAGCCATTACGCAGTACGTATTACGCAGTTGCTTCATTTCGATACAAACGGATTATCTTTGATCCAGTAGCGCCACGGCCTGCTCAACCACGGCTCCGGCGTGCTGCCCAGGCCGATGCGCGGGCCGCTGAGGATCGATCGGGTGGGCACGGTTCGATCGGCTTCGATCCACAGGCTGCTGCGCGCATCAGTGAGATCAACCCCGTTCGAGGCCCGATCGATACGCAGCGCCTGGCACACTTTAGCCGGGCCGTTGGTGAGATCGCCGATCGGGCGTTGGCCGCGCGCCGCCTGCATCAGCGCCACGCCTTCGACCGGCTCAATCGCGCGAATCAGCACGGCCGCCGGGTAATCGTCGCGTTCGCTGACGACGTTCAGCATCCAGTGCAGGCCATAGGTGAAGTACACGTAAGCCAGACCGGGATGGCTATACATGACCTCAGTCCGCGCCGTGCGCCCCGCCCGCGCATGACAGGCCAGATCAGTTTCGCCGATGTAGGCTTCGGTCTCGACAATGACGCCGGCTGCGCGCTGCCCGTCTAAACTGCGCACCAATCGACAGCCCAACAACGCTTTGGCCAGTCGGCGTGTGGGTTGGGCATAGAAGGATCGAGGCAGGCGCATACACGTAACAAGTTGACTGGTAACTGGTGATCGGCAATTGGTCGATGGGTGTTCCAAATGACCAGTCACCAGTTGACCAATTTACCGATTAACCAATCTACTGAGTGACTGCTGCGCAGTTTACCTTACTCGCATCCATTTGGCAACAGCCCCGCGCCCGATTATAATGTATGTATCAGGGGGCTGCATGCCGCGCAAGTCTACGTTAATCAGCGGGTTGGTGTCAATCTTGGCCGGTGTGCTGATATTCAGCCAACCGGCTTTGCCATCAATCGCGCAAACGGCCAGCCCGCTTCAATCGCCGTCGGCCAGCCCGACACCGGCCTACACACCGCCGCCGACCTTTACACCTCAACCAACGTTTACACCCCTGCCGCCTACTATGACGCCCACACCTGTCCCGCCTATTGCCGCACCCGTCACTGCGCCATTGCCGCCCATCATCGATCCGATTTTGATCATCGGGGGCGGTCTGCTGGCGTTGGTTATTTTGCTGATCGTGTGGAGCCGGTTGCGCCGATCGCGTCACACCGCGGCCGAGCGCGCTGCACAACCGACCGAGCCCGTCAAGCCGATCGCGCCGCCGCCAGCCCCCACGGCCGCGCTGGAATTCAAGGACACGGCCGGCAACGTCGTGCGCTTCGCCCTGACCACCCCGTCGTTGACGCTGGGCCGCTCGGCGGACAACGATCTGATCGTGCCCGACAGCGTGCCCGAGGCGGACACAGTGTCGCAACATCACGCGCAGTTCAGGCGCGATCAAGACGACTACATCGTGCGCGATCTCAACTCGCCCAACGGTCTCACCGTCAATGGCCGGCACACCAATCACAACGTCCTGCAAGACGGCGACCGGATCGCCTTTGGCGCGGCCGAGGCTGTCTTCCGCAAGCCGTCAGGAGGCGCAGCATGAAGTGCGTCAACTGCGGCACTCAAAACACGCCGGATGCCCGACACTGCCGCCATTGCGGCGCGGTGCTGCCCACCACCGCCGGGGTGGCCGAAGTGATCCCGTCGTACGGGGAGGATCCGGGCGGCACACAGCCGCTGGGCGCGGATCTCACCGACAACGGCGGTACCCGCCCGCTCAGCGACACCGCCACGACCATACCCATCGAAGTGCCGGCCGCGCCGGGTCCGCATACGCGCCCGCTGCCTCGCAGCCGCATGTTCTTTGAGCCGCTGCCCGAGCGCGCCCTGCTGGCCGAGGACCGTTACAAGATTCGCGCGCTGATTGAAGAAACGCCGATGCTCAACACGTATTCGGCCGTCAGCCGCCGTGCGCTGGTCGATTGCAAACAGTGCGGCTTTGCCCGCAACAACTACGGCGATCAGTTCTGTTTGCAGTGCGGCGCCAGCCTGGCCAACCTTGAGCCACTGTATCCCAACTACGTTATCAAAGAAACGCTCGCGCCCGACGCCGTGGCCGCCGAGCGCCGTCTGGCCGAAATGGAACTACATCACGGCGGGGCGCTGCTGCCGATCGAGACGTTCAATGAAACGCTCTTCGGCACGCGCCGCGTATACGTGGTGCTGCCCGAGCCGTCGCCGTTTACAGCGGCGCGGCTGCCCTCGCCGCCGGAAACGACCGATGTGGTCCACTGGGGTGTGCAGCTGGCCGATGCGCTGGCCTATTTGCACAAGAACAACGTCGCCTTCGGCGCAGCCGATCTCGATCACGTGGCAATCGCCGGCAAGGCCGCGCGCTGGTTCAATTTCGCGTCGGCGCGCGCGCAGACGCCGGGCACCCGCAACCGCAAAGTCTATACCGACGATGTGATTACGCTGGCCGCCAGCCTGGTGGTGCTGCTGACGGGCAAAGCCTTTGCGCCCGACATGACCGTGTCGCCGCCCGGGCTCGATCGGACGCTGCGGAACGTCTTCACCGGCAAAACGACCGCCGCCTCGCAATTCGCCGATCAGCTGCGCGACGTCATCAGCGAGATTCGCCGGCCCACCAGTTACGATGTGCGCGTGGGCCGCTTAAGCGATGTGGGACACGTGCGCCAGATCAACGAAGACAGTTTGCTCTCGATGGAAGTGGGCCGCGTGCACCGCTCGATCGGCACCCCGATCGGACTGTACGCCGTAGCCGACGGCATGGGCGGCCACTCCGCGGGCGATGTCGCCAGCGGCCTGACCGTCGATCTGATCGCCCGCCATGCCGTCGAAACGCTGCTGGCCGCCAACCTGGACGATCAGGGCAACGACTTCGATGTCAGCGCCTGGCTGCGCGAAGCGGTGGCCCTGGCCAATAAGACTGTCCACGAACAGCGCCAGCTGGCGGGCACCAACATGGGCACCACGCTGGTCATGGCCTTCATCGCGGCCGGCCGCGCGTACCTGGCCAATGTCGGCGACAGCCGCGCCTATTTGATCAATCAAGCCGGGATGAAACAGATCACCGTCGATCACTCGCTGGTGCAACGCCTCATCGAAACGAAGCAGCTCACCGTCGAAGAAGCCCGCACCCATCCGCAGCGCAACGTCATCTACAAGAACCTGGGCGATCGCGCCAACGTGGAGCCGGACATCTTCCAGATCGATCTTCAGCCGGGCGATCAACTGCTGCTCTGCTCCGACGGCCTGAGCGGTTATGTGGAAGATAGCGCGACCCTGGACATCATCCGATCGGCCCCCTCACCCCAGGTGGCCTGCCGCCAGTTGATCGACGCCGCCAACGCCAACGGCGGGCCTGATAACATCACGGCTATCATCGTGCAGCTGGAGACGTTGTCATGATCAGTGACGGTCGACCATCGACTGTCGACCGTCGTTCGTCATCAGCTTGCGGAGTGTGCGGCACGCCGGCCGAAGCGGGCGCGCGCTTTTGCATTCACTGCGGACATCCCTTCCCCAACCCCATCGGCCTGCGCTGCCCCGCGTGTCACTCGATCAACCTGCCAGGCGAAGCCTTCTGCGAAGTGTGCGGCGCGCCGCTGCCCGTTGCACCCTACCTGGTCATCACCGAAACGGGGCTGCGTCTGCCGGTGTTTGTCGGAGAACAAGCCTCCCTGGTCGTGGGCCGCGCGGATGCGCTCAGCGGCGTCTTCCCGGAGATCGATCTGTCACCCTACGGCGCAGAGGCCGCCGGCCTGTCGCGCCATCACGCGCGCCTGACGCGCAAAGACGATCAATACTGGCTCGAAGATCTCAACAGCGTCAACCTGACTTATCTCAACGATCAGCGTCTCACACCCGATCGGCCTGTGCGGCTCAAAGACGGCGATCTGATCCGGCTGGCGCGGCTGCTGGTGACGTTCCGGGCGGGGTGAATCGGAGCAATTCCAGACGGAGTAAGTCAAGATGACCGTTCCAGAATATCAAACTTTCATGCTGCCCTTGTTGAAACTGGCGAGTGATCAAAAAGACCACACGTTGAGTGAAGTGTATGATCGTCTTGCTCAAGAATTCGGTATCAGCGATGTGGAACGATCAGAGTTGCTACCCAGCGGCAAACAATCGCGTTTCGATAATCGAGTGGGCTGGGCGCGCACTTACCTGAAAAAAGCCGGGTTAATCGATAGCGCCGGACGCGGCGTATTCCACATCACCAGACGCGGGTTGGATGTCCTCAAATCAAAGCCCACCTCAATCACGAAAGACTACTTGACCCGGTTTCCAGAATTCAAAGACTTCCAAGCACGGCAGACCGTAAGAACGGCCACTGGTGAATCCGAAGAGAACCACGATAAAACGCCAGATGAAACGCTCGATGCGGCCTATCAAGTCTTGCGGCGCACACTGGCACAAGACCTGCTTGATCGCATCAAGAACAGTTCGCCACGCTTCTTCGAAGCGGTGGTCATTGATTTGCTGCTGGCAATGGGCTATGGCGGCTCAAGAATCGACGCTGGAGAAATCGTCGGCAAGAGCGGCGATGGCGGCATTGACGGCATCATCAAAGAAGACAAGCTGGGCCTTGACGCGATCTACGTTCAAGCCAAACGCTGGACAGGAACGGTAGGACGCCCAACTCTACAAGAATTCGCGGGCAGTCTGGCCGGGCGCAAAGCGCGCAAGGGCGTGATCATCACAACTTCGCAATTCACATCAGAAGCGAAAGACTACGCTGATCGACTGGATATGAAGATAGTGCTCATCGACGGCGAGCGGCTGGCCCAACTCATGATCGACTACGGCGTCGGCGTAGCTGAAAAAGTTGCTTACTCTGTCAAACGCATTGACGAAGACTACTTCACGGAAGAATGATTCTGACGCTCTTGGCGTCTTGGCGGTCAATCCCTATGGCTCATATCAACGATCAAACCTATCTGCTGAAAGACCAATACCGCGACTCAGCCAACCTCGATGCGCGAGTGCGGCTGCACGTGCTATTCAGCACCAACAAATCCGGCTGGAATCGCTGGTACTTCGATCAACTCGATCTGCCACCCAACGCCCGCATCCTTGAACTGGGCTGCGGGCCGGGCTATCTGTGGCGTGACAACCTCGAGCGCATTCCGGCGAGTTGGGACATCACACTGTCCGATTTTTCAGCCGGCATGATCGATCAGGCCCGCACGAATCTACAAGCTGCTCAGAGCGGATTGCCAAATCCGCGCTCCACAACCGAATCGTTTCGATATGAGATCATCGATGCGCAATCGATCCCGTTTGATGACAACACCTTTGACGCCGTGATCGCCAATCACATGCTGTACCACGTTCCCGATCGAGCGAAGGCGCTGTCGGAAATGCGACGCGTGCTCAAATCGACTGGCGTTGCCTGTCTCGCCACCAACGGCGATCGGCATCTGACGGAACTATATAATTTACACTACCGTTTCGATCCGAACATAGCCTTTGGCTGGGGAAAGCGAGCGCATGAGATGTTCTCGATCGATACCGGCAGTGCCGAACTGCGACCCTGGTTTCCGTCGATTGAAGTCCGCCGCTACGACGATGCGCTGATCGTGACCGAAGTGCAACCGCTGGTTGATTACATCCTGTCGATGGCGACGCCTGAAGTTGTCGCGCAGCGCCGCGCCGAACTGACCGCCTTCATCGAGCGTGAAATGCAGCCGACCGGAGCCATTCACATCACCAAAGATTCCGGTCTGTTCATCGCGCACTGAATCTACCAACTCGCCTTTTACAGAACCGCCCCTTCGACTACACGGCAAGGGCGCAGCCTGAGCGAAACACAGTGAAGTCGAAGGACGCCCTTGCCGTTTCGCTCACGCCCTATCCGCGAAGCGGGGGCGCGCCAGGCGGGGTGCTTGTGTAAGGTGAGTCACCAATTGACCGATTACCAATCACTCATTACTCGTCACTCGTCACTCGTCACTCATCATGTCCGCCACTCCACCCAATCAATCTCAACCCTTCGACGGCACGCAAGTCGTGATGCTGGCCCGCGCCACGTTGAGCGTGCGCCAGCCTGACGGCCGCGCCCGCACCATCGTGTTGACGCGCGAGCCGCTGACCATTGGCCGCCATCCCACCAACGATGTCGTCATCGACATCGCCACGGTCTCGGCCGAACACGCCATCATCGAGAACGTCGACAGGCAATATTGCCTGACCGATCGCGGCAGCCGCAACGGCACGTTTGTCAACGGGCAGCGCGTCGTCACGGTCGGCACGTCGGTCGACTGCGACCTCGCGCTCACCGATCCGACGGTCAGCCGCTACCACCTCGAGGTCCGCCACGCCGCCGACGGCCTCGCGCTCGTCGACCTCGGCAGCCGCAACGGCACGTTCGTCAACGGCCAGCGCATCTCCATTGCCATGCTCAAAGACGGCGACATCATCCGCATCGGCGATGCACGCGGCAACTCGGTCGGCCTGACGTTTCACGCCGGCCAGGCGCCACAGGCCACTTCCGTCGAGACGTTCGATCTGGCCGCGAACGACACGCTGACGATCGGGCGCGATCCCGGCTGCGATCTCACCCTCGATTCGCCGCTCGTGTCACGCCATCACGCCCGATTGGAACGCAGCGGCCCCACGCACACCCTGATCGATCTGGGCAGCACCAACGGCACATTCGTCAACAGCCAGCGGATCGATCAGCAACCGCTGCGGCCGGGCGACATCGTGCAGATCGGCCCGTATCGCCTGACGTATCAGCCCGGCGCGATCAGCCAGGTGCTGCCCGCGCAGCGCGGCCGATTGGATGCCTTGCACCTCACGCGCCGCATCAATGGCGATCGCGGCGAACGCCGCATCATTCTGAGCGACGTCTCGCTCTCGATCGCGCCGCGCGAATTTGTCGCCATCGTCGGCGGTTCGGGCACGGGCAAGACTACCCTGCTCAATGCGCTCAGCGGCTTCGAACCGGCCGAGGGCCGAGTCCTGCTCAGCGGTGATGACTTCTACGAGCACTTCGATCTATATCGCGGCCTGATCGGTTACGTGCCGCAGGACGACATCATCCATCGCGAATTGCCCGTGGGGCAAGCCCTGCGTTACGCCGCGCAATTGCGCCTGCCGCGTGACACCTCCGAAGGTGAAATCGACAGCCGCATCGAGCGCGTTCTGACCGAAGTGGAAATGGACGAACAGGTCGAGCGCGTCATCGGGCGTTTGAGTGGCGGGCAGCGTAAGCGTGTCTCGATCGGCGTGGAGCTGCTGGCCGAACCCGGCGTCTTCTTTCTGGACGAGGCAACTTCGGGGCTTGATCCCGGCCTCGAAAAGAAGTTGATGTACAC
>JAUQXD010000968.1 GCA_030834835.1 Thermoflexales bacterium
AGGTATTGCCCCTGCTCCGGCACGGCGAAATAATCGCTGACATGGGGCAGGTTGGGATGCGCCAAGTTCGCCAGCACCTGGGCCTCACGCATAAATTGCCGTTCAGCTTCTGCGAACGTATCGAAGTTTTCCTTCAGCGCGCAGGGCCGGTTCAAGTTCAAATCCCAGGCTTTGTAGACTGCCCCAAAGCCGCCCTGCCCCAGCAGTTTGACGATTCGCTAGCGGTTGTTGACGATGATGCCGGTATTCAGTGCCATATTCAGTGACCTCGATTAGACCATCGGTTTATTTCAGAGTCCATACGGTGAAGTTGCTGTAGCGCGTCACGGCGGCGGGCTGCCCGTCACCGGCATAGAAGCCAGTGGCGATGGCTACGTCGCCGGGCCGGGTGCGTGCCTTCAAATCCAGTTCGGCCACGAAAACATCATTGATCCATAACTGACCATAGTCGCCCTGTGCCAGCACCTCCACTGTATTCGAGTCGGCGGCTTTGACGCGCAGGCTCGACACATTCCCCCAACCGACGGGGCGGGCGGACGTATCGGTCCGATCGATCAAACGCCACCCGCCATCCGACCGAACGATCAACTGATAGGCATCGTCAGGCCCGGCCTGCCGGAAAAAGAAGCCATAACTCCACGCGCCCTCAGTTGCAGCGTATGGATTAACGAACGCGGCTTTGATCACTACGTCGTACTGATCGATTCCGGCCGCGCGCAGCGTGATCGCATCGGCGGTGGTTTGATGCGCCAGTTGATCCGCCTCTGGCCCGTAAACTCGATCCAGCCGCGACTCGATCATCGAGCGCCAATCAGCGTGGGCCTGTGCGGTGGCCGTCTCTCGCGCGGTCTGTGTGGCGCCGGCTCTGGCTTGCGTTGTTGCCGTTGCCCGCACCTGTGCATTCGTCAGCCGCAATGGCTTATCGTAACGGGCCAACATCGGCAAAAAGGTCCGGTAGAGATCAATCGCCATGGCGTGGCTGAGCAACTGTGGCGGCGCCGGTGTGCTCGTTGGCGTGATCGACAGGGTGGGCGTGATCAGCGCGCTCAGGTTGAGAGTGGGCGTTATCGTCGCCGGCGCGATCGGAGCGAAAACACCTCCCGTCAGGCCAAGCGCGCCTGCCACGACAAGCGCGCTTGCCGCCAGGGCCAACCACAACGTCGGGCGATTCGTGCGCGTCTGCGCCAGTGGCGGAACGGGTTGCGGCGGTGTATAGGCGGGTCGCACCGATGTCGCGAGCAGCGCTTGCTTGAATTCGGCGGCGCCTGAGTACCGGTTAACGGGGACCGCTTCCGTCGCCTTGATGAGCGCCTGTTCGACCTGTGC
>JAUQXD010000969.1 GCA_030834835.1 Thermoflexales bacterium
CTGATCCAGCCACTCGGTAATATCACGGACTTTGCTTGAGAATTGCTTCGCGCGTTCAGACCATTCGACATCACCGTGGAAAACGCGCTCGTACTCTTTGAGGAAGCCGCTGCACGCGGCACAGTCCGCCACAATCGCGTCGAGGTCGCCCAGCGCCTCGAACGCCGCAATGTTCTGCTTAGCCATCTTGCGTGCTGTGTCCTTCATCCCCTGATCGTCCTGCGGTGCGCCGCAGCACATCTGATCGTTGGGCGTGATGACCTCGCAGCCGAATTCGTTCAGCACCTTCACCGTCGCGCGGCTGGCATCGGCAAAGGCCACATTCATCACGCAACCCAAAAAGAAACCCACGCGGTATTGGCGCTGATTTGCTTTATCGCTGATTCGCTGATTCTGAAGTTCCCCCCACAACGGCTTCGGCATCTTCGGCGCGAGTTGCACCAGGTCTTTCAACACCGGCCCGATCTTCGGAACCCAGCCCAACAGGGCCACACCCAGCCGATCGAGTTTAAGTTGCTGTGCCCAGCGCAAGGGCGGCGTGAACCACTGAATGCGACGCGGCGAAATCAACGCGTGATTCAAGATCAAACGAATCAACCAGTGGCGCGGATGTTTTGCCTCGACGGCGGCGCGGCCTTCGACGATGAGTTCGCCGATCGGGATGCTGACGGGACACACGGTGTTGCAGGCGCGGCAATCGAGGCAGTGATAGAGAAACTCTTCCACACCCGCATCGGCCAGATCGAGTTTGCCGTCTTCCACGGCCCGCATCAACGATAGTCGCCCGCGCGGCGAGAACGTCTCCAGCGTGGTCTGCTGATACGTCGGGCACGCGGGCAAACAGCGTCCACAGCGGATGCAGTCCATCAACGCTTCGTAGGTGGGCAGTTCGGGTGCAGAAAAGACCGGCCCGGCAATCGGGGCAAAGATGGAATTGGGTTTGGGGTTAGATTCAGTCATCGTCTAAAACCAGTAAAGTCCAAAATTGTCGCCGTATCTTACCACGGTGATCAGGCATGGGCAACCAAGCCACGCTCGATTGCCCACGCTGGTCGTTGAGGTGGAGTTCGGCAGAAGCATACGCGATTCAGCGCTAGCGCAGAATCAACGGCAAATACACCGGATAGATCGCCGCTTCATCGAAACCGATGTCGAAGCCGCCATCGTGCGGGCGACCCTGCCCGTCGATGTCGGTGTATACGCCGACGTCCTCGCCCGCATCGATCGCCGCACTGCCCAATTGGAGGTGGTAATTATCGCTCGCCACATCCACGAATTTGGGATCACCCGTCACATCGTGCGTGCCGCCCGAGATCAAGCCGAATTTGTTGATCGAGTTGCCAGAGAACAAGTTGTAGTCTTCGGTAACTGTGCCACCCAAACGATTCAGGCCGATGGCGTGGTTCGTCACGATAGTATCTTTGATCGTAACGTTGCCGGAGTCGATGCGGACGGCATCACC
>JAUQXD010000970.1 GCA_030834835.1 Thermoflexales bacterium
TATTCGGGCCTAGTCGAAAAGCCGGCAACAAACCCGCACTGATCCAGTCGCGCACCAACTTCGGAGAAACACTGATGATTTCGGACACTTCGGCGACCGATAGCATACGAATCAGGGCTGACGGTTGCTGGTCGTGATTCACGCGTGATGAACGTGACATAGGCGATCCTCGGACGAGAAATTGGGCAAACAAAAAAGCCCGCCAATGCCATTCGCATTGACGGGCTCAGAAATGCGAACAGCCTGGAATCAGGTATTCCAGGCTGTTTTTGCTGATTTACTTCGAACGGACCCGACGGGATTCGAACCCGCGATCTCGGCCTTGACAGGGCCGCATGTTAGGCCGCTACACCACGGGTCCAACACTAACGCGCGCGAGATGATACCAGAACCACGCACATTTGTCAACCACGTTTTAATTCTTCATGGCTGTCTTGAACGCCAGCAACGCGTGATCGATTTCGTCGCGATTAACCCACGCGTGCGTCACCGCGCGGAAACGCCGGAAGTATGCGCCAGGGCTGATCAACTTCACGCCCTGCTCCAACATGCGTTGCGCCACAATCTCGCCACTGACTTTTACAGTTGAATCCAGTTCAAAGAACACGATGTTGGTCTGCACCCGCTCGACATCGACCACGTATCCGGGTGTGTCTGCCAGCCCTTCGGCCAAACGCCTGGCGTTCGCGTGATCATCCGCCAGCCGAACGATCATTTTCTCCAGCGCCACGATACCCGCCGCCGCCAGTATACCCGCTTGTCGCATGCCACCGCCTAACATCTTGCGATTGCGACGCGCCAGCGCGATGAAATCTTTGCTTCCGCAGATGACCGATCCAACCGGCGCGCTAAGGCCCTTCGACAAACAAAACGTTGCCGAATCAACGTAGCGCGTGATCTCTTTCACATCAACACCGAGCGCGACCGATGCATTGAAAACCCGTGCGCCATCGAGATGCACTTTCAAGCCATATCGATTTGCCAACTCGCGCACCTCGCGCATGTAGACAACCGGCAACACCGTTCCACCACACCGATTCTGCGTATTCTCCAGCGCAATCAACTTCGTGCGCGCTTCGTGTTGATCGCCGCCCCGGATGGCCGCCTCAACCCGATCGAGCGGCAGTGTCCCATCGGGATTGTTGGGAATCTGAAATTGCGAGATGCCGCCCAGCGCCGACGAGCCGCCCGCTTCATATCGAAAGATATGGGCTTCGCTGCCGACAATGACTTCTTCGCCACGACCGCAGTGCGCGAGCAGCGAGCCAAGATTGCCCATCGTGCCGCTGGCGACGAACACAGCGGCTTCTTTGCCCATCTTCGCTGCCGCTAATTCTTCCAATTTATTAACGGTCGGATCATTGCTAAACACATCGTCGCCGACTTCGGCGCGATACATCGCCTCACGCATTTCGGGCGTGGGCTGCGTCACTGTATCCGAGCGCAGATCAATGTAACCGTTGAGCATTCCAGCCTCCAACTTCTAACGTTCAACTTCCAACTCAATACTGCTTCACGATCGATCGATACGCGCCGGGCTGCCGCGCCTGCAAAATTTGTAGTTCTTCACGATAGCGTCGCACTTCATCCAGATCGATCTTGGCTACGGCATAACCTTCAATCTCTTCATCCACCGACGCATAAATCTGGCCACGCGGCCCGACAATCATCGATTGGCCGAAGAAGTTTAGCGTGGCGTCGGTGCCGATGCGATTGGCCGCGGCGATGAAGCACGTGTTCTCGTACGCGCGCGACAGCAAATACGTGCGCCACTCTTGATCGTTGGGCTTTTCCCAGTTGCCGCACTCGATGAGCAAATCCGCGCCATCGAGCACATACGTGCGCGCCACTTCAGGGAAAGCCAGGTCCCAACCGACCATCAAACCCACGTTGCCGAAATCGGCTTCAATCAAAGGGAATTTGAAGCCTGAACGAAACGCGAGGCGCTCTTCGCCCTTCAAATGTACCTTGCGATAATCGCCAACCAGATCACCATCCGGTCCGACCAGTACCGCCGCGTTGTAGATAATGCTCTCCACTTTTTCTTTCGCCGCCATGCCAAACGCGACATGCACTCCAAAATCGCTGGCGCGCTGTGCAATGAGGTTCGACGACGGGCCAGGCACGCGCTGCGCGAAATCGGTGAAGCGCACGCCGCATTCGTAACCCGTCGTGCACAGTTCGGGGAAAACGATCAGGTCAACTTTTTGCTCGGTCGCAATGCGATGAATCCATTCCGAAATAGCGACGAGGTTGGCTTCGACATCGTTGAATTTCACGGCCATTTGTACCACGGCCACGGTGAGTTCGCGCACGTTAGTCTCCTTTAGAACATCGGTTCGACTGTGATTTTGCCTTACTTTTCAGCGTTTGTCAATTGATCCAGAATTTGCTGCAACTCGATCGGCAGCGGCGACGTAAACGTGCGCGCTTCGCCATTGGGCAGCGTGAACGCCAACGAGGCGGCATGCAAAAAGTGCCGCGTCATGTCGAAGTGTGGCGTGCGCTTGCCATAGATCATGTCGCCCACCAGCGGATGATGCCGCCACGCAAAGTGTACGCGAATCTGATGCGTGCGGCCCGTCTCGGGAAAACATTCGATCAGGCTGAGGGGCGGATCATGAAAAACTTGCTTTACACGGTAACGTGTTCGCGCCGATCGGCCATCGCTCGTCACGGCCATTTTTTTTCGATGGTTCCGGTTGCGGCCAATCGGCGCGTCGATGACGCCTTCGCGCGGCTCGACAATGCCTTCCACCAGCGCGAGATACGTCTTCTTCACCGTGCGCGACTTGAATTGATCTTGCAGCAGGTGAAGCGCCCGATCGTTTTTGGCGACGACCATCAGGCCCGACGTGTCTTTATCGAGCCGGTGCACGATGCCGGGCCGCACTTCTCCACCGATGCCTTCCAGATCAGGCGCGTG
>JAUQXD010000971.1 GCA_030834835.1 Thermoflexales bacterium
ATCATACTTCTCATCGGCAAACTGCCCGATGTTCTTGGCGTAGTCCTTGGGGTCGGTGGTCTCGATGTACTTGGCTTCCGCGCCCAATTCCTTGACCGCCAGCTGCACGCCTTCCCACGCCGACTGGTTGAACGACTTGTCGTCAATCTTGCCCACGTCCGTCACCACGCCCACCTTGAACGCCTTGGGGGCGGGCTGTGCGGGTGCCTGGGTGGGCGCCGCAGGTTGCGCGGGCTGAGCGGGTTGAGCGGGCGCCGGAGCCGCCGTCGGGGCGGCCGGAGTCTGGCAAGCCGACAACAGCATGCCGGCTACCACCATCAATACAACACTGAGCGAAAACAACTTACGCATGTTTAGCTTCTCCTCTTGAAGTTTGGAATGTCGGTGAAGTTGCAACGATTAACAACAGACTACCGGGAGTTAAGTGGGTATTAACACCCCCTTTCCAACGAGGTTCCGAATTGGCAGCCAACAGGCTGCACAGGAAGATTGGGGTAGAGCATTGGACGCATTATAGAGCAGATCAAAAGTTGTGGCAAATAGCATAGAGTACTCTATTACACTCTCAGTCACCCCTGCACGGCAACAGTCTTTGATCACGGGTTTGACTGCCGATTGTCACAACGTTAAAAAACTTCCGACCCCAGGCAGATTTCGGAAGTTTTGATCAGTTCAAATCGAGGTCCAGCAGCACTTCGCGCCAGCGGCTGTCATTGGTGGCCGGGCCGACGATGCCCTTCTCCTCCATCTGATCGATCAGGCGGGCGGCGCGCGTGTAGCCGATGCGCAGCTGCCGCTGCAACAACGAGATGCTGGCCTTCTTCTGCATCCGCACCACGTCGATGGCGCGCTGCAAGAGATCGTCTTCGCCGTTGGCGTTGGCCTGATCGATCTCGGCCTGGATGCTGTCGAACAGGGCAGTCTGTTGGGCCGGTGGCGGCTCGAGCGGTTCTGCTGCGCCCGATGGCACCGGTTCTGCTCCCCGGATACCTTTCCAGTAGCGCACCAGCTTGTGAATCTCGCGATCGCTCACATAGCAGCCCTGCAAGCGCTGCGGTGAGCCGACTTCCGGCGCGACGTACAGCATATCGCCGCGACCCAGCAATCGCTCCGCACCGGTTGTGTCCAGGATGACGCGCGAGTCTACCGACGACGCCACCGAGAACGCGATGCGCGCCGGGAAGTTGGCTTTGATCAGGCCTGTGACCACATCGACGCTGGGGCGCTGTGTGGCGATGATCAAGTGGATGCCGGTGGCGCGCGCCATCTGGGCCAGACGACAGATAGTCTTCTCAGTCTCGTCGGGGGCCAGCATCATCAGATCGGCCAACTCGTCGATGACGACCACGATGTAGGGCAGGCGCGGTTCCCTGGTTGCACCCTCTTTGGCGTTGTTCTCTTCAACCTTCTTGTTGTAATCATCAATGTTGCGTGAGCCGCTCCGGGCAAACTTGCGATAGCGCTCGTCCATTTCACGCGTGACCCAGTTGAGCACGCCGACGACCTTTTCCAGATCGACTACGACGGGCGCGATCAAATGCGGCACGCCGTTGTAGGTAGTCAATTCAACGCGCTTGGGGTCAACCATCAGGAACTTCAATTCGTCGGGCGTGTTGTTCGTCATCAGGCAGGTGATGATGGCGTTGACGCACACGCTTTTACCGGAACCGGTGGTGCCCGCGATGAGCAAGTGCGGCATGCTGCCCAGGTCGCCCGCGACCGCTTGCCCGGACACATCTTGCCCCAGCGCGATGCGCAGCGGCGACTTGATCCGCGTAAACGATTCGCTTTCCAGCACGTCGCGAATACACACCGTGGCGATCTCGCCGTTGGGCACTTCGATGCCCACGATGGCGCGGCCCGGCACCGGCGCTTCAATGCGGATTGATTTGGCCGCCAAAGCCAGCGCCAGATCGTCGGCCAGCGCGCTGATCTTGCTGACTTTGACT
>JAUQXD010000005.1 GCA_030834835.1 Thermoflexales bacterium
ACTGCCGCCTGATTGGCCAGCGTCTGGCACAGTCGAATTTCGGCGTCGGTCCACTGACGAAGCGTAAGGCTGTCCCAGATGACGGCGTAAGCGCGCACCTCGCCGGCCACGTTCATTGGCACGCGCAGCAGACTCTTACCGCCATAAACGTGCAGCAGATTCACGGCCACCGAATCGGCGTGCGGATCGATGATCGTCGCAACCGTTGGTTGACCCCGGCGTAGCGCATCCAGTATCCCGGGCAGATCATCCAGATTGTACGTGGCCCCCAGATCAGACACACGTTCCAGATCATTGGCCGCCGGACCGAAATATTCGGCCATCACTTGCACGACGCCGTGCACCAGATCGAGCGACAGCACGTATACGCTGGTCGCATCCACAGCTTCCGCCAGTCGCTGCGCGATCGCCTGGAGCACCGTGGCCCGGTCGAGTGAAGCCGTCATCGCCCGGCTGCCGTCAAACAGCACGGCCAATTCCTTCAGTCGCTGCTGAGTCTCATCAAATAACTGGGCGTTTTCCAGCGCCACGGCCGCCTGCACGGCAAAGATCTGCAGCCGTTCGACGTGAAGGGGGGTGTAGAAGTTGACTGTGCTGCTGTCCAGCGCCAGCATGCCAATGACCTGACCATTGATGATCATCGGCGCTACGATGTTCGATTTGATCCAGTCGATCCCGTCCACGTGGGTCCAGGCTGGATCGGTGGCGGTATCCATGATGAAGAACGGCCGCTGAGTTTCGACCACCCGCCGCAAATTGGGCGTCTGATTGACGACGAACCGCAGCTGGCGGACCTTCGCCTCCCGATGGGCGTCCTGGTACCCGACAGCCCGCATCACGCGCGCGGTGCCCTGTTCGATCAGCAGTAGTGTCGCCACGTCATTGGGCACGATGCGGCCGACGGCGGACAAGATGCGATCCAGCACTTCATCAAAATCAAGCGTGCCGGCCAGCACGCTGGCGGTATCGCGCAGCGCCTCAGCCAGCGCGTGCTGCTCACGTTCGGCCTGAAACAGTTTGGCATTCTCGATCGCCACAGCCGTCTGATTGGCGAAGGTCTGCAGGCGTTCGGCGGCGACGGGCGTGAAGAAATCGACTTCACGGCTGTCCAGCTGGATAAAGCCAATTACGCTGTCTCGCAAGTGAATGGGTGCGCCCACGTACGAACGCTGCCAGCGCGTCGACGGCGAATCGAGCCAGCCCGGATAGGCGTGCGTATCGCCGATGATGAACGGTTGACCCGTCTCCAGCATCTGCCGCAGGTTCGTCACGGTCATCACCGGAAAACTCAGCTGGCGCACGGCCATGTCCAATTCCGGCGAGATGCGATCGTAGCCGTGGCAGCGCGCCACACGGGCCACCGGCTGGCCGTCTTCGAGGTTGATCAGCATGATGTTGGCGATATCGTGCGGCACGACACGCTCGATGTTCGCCAGCACCCGATCGAGTACCTCGTCGACGTTGAGCGTGCTGTTCAGGGCCGCGGCCGTATCGCGCAGCGCTTCCGTGAAGGCGCGCTGTTCGCGCTCGGCGGCCAGCAGCTGCACGTTCTGATCGGACAGGGCCGCGAATTCGCGCTCGCGCAGTTTGACAGCCGTAATATCGCGCGACATGCCCACCAGGCCCACGATCTGCCCGGCCTGATCGAAGAGGGGGTTCTTGCTGACAGAGAACCAGCGGGGCCGGCCGTCACGCGTCGGGTTGTATTCTTCGCGGCTGAGCACAGGCTGCCCGGTCTCGATAACGTGGCGTTCTTCGGCCCACATCAGCGCGGCCAGTTCCGGGGGGAAGAAATCAAGGTCGGTCTTGCCAATGGCCTCTTGCGGATCGGCGACGCCCAGCGCCGCGGCCTGCGCCTGGTTAATGCGCGTGAAGCGCGAGGCGGTGTCTTTGAAGTAGATCGTGTCGACCGTGTTATCAAGCAGGCCGCGCAGCACATCCCGCTCCTGTCTTAACTCCGACTCGGCCTGCTTGCGCTCGGTGATGTCGCGCGCAACCCACACCACGGCCCGATCGTTTAGGGGCGAGAGGGTGGCCGTAAACCACGTTGGCTGGTCACGGATGGACAAGGTGTATTCCAGGGTAACGGTCTGGCGCGTGTCCAGCGTGCGGCGGATGGCGGCGAGAAATTCGGTCGCCTGATCCGGCTCGAACACATCGTGCAGCGTGCGGCCCAGCAGTTCGTCGGGGAATCGGTATAACTGCTGCGGATTGGTGGGGGCAATCTGCAAATAGCGCCCGGTGTCATCCAGCACCAGGATTACGTCGGTCATAGCGGCAAACAACGCGCGCAACTGCGCTTCAGACGATTGCAGCGCGGCGTCGGCGCGGTAACTGCGGCGGACCAAAATGTAGATCAACGCGGCGCTGATGCCGACAAATATAATGTCTTCGACGATGTTCCACTGTCCGATCGCCGGGCTGGCGAGCAGCAGGTTGTCCACCTGGAGGCCAACCAGCACCAGCAGCGCGTAAGTCAGGGCAATCCGCAAGGCTGGCCGGTGATCTGGCATGGCGGTGTCTGCACGCGGCGCAGGCCCGGAGTCGGTTTGGCTCATCGACAACTCGCTCGCTTTCTACCCGGCGATGACGCATCAGCCACGGTGCAACGCGCTCAGTGCGAGAATAATACTACACATCAGCGGACGGGGTGAAGGTGTCTTGTGGTGTAAGGTGCGCCGGTCGCAACCACACCGTAAACGCCGCGCCCTGGCCGGGCTGACTGTCGACCGTAATCTCGCCGCCCAGCTGCCCGGCGATTTCGCGGCAGATCGCCAATCCCAGGCCGGTGCCGGGAGTGCCGGACTTGCGGCCGGCCTCGCCGCGATAGAAGCGCTCGAACAAATGGGGCGAATCTTTGACCGTAATACCGGGGCCGGTGTCTTTCACCGTCAGCGTCACCCAACTG
>JAUQXD010000972.1 GCA_030834835.1 Thermoflexales bacterium
TCCAGGTTCGGGCACAGCAGCAGGCCCGGCACTTGTTGCCAGAGATCACTGTTGAGTGTGCCGCGCACGCGCGTCGCAAAGCCGAGCAGGGCCGCTAATCCATTGGCGGCTGGTACACCCTGCGCTGGTGCAGGCTCAAACAGTTGACCTTGCAGGGCGGCGCGCGCTTCAGCGGGGGTGCTGGTGACGACTTTGATCAACACCGAGCGTAAATCCGAGCGCAATACCCAAAAATCAGGACCGGGCTGATCCCAGATGTCCAGGCGCTGCCAAACGACAAATCGTTCATCCGGCAGTCGTTTCAACAGCCGAAACACCCGCGCGGCCTCGGCGGTCAGGGAACTCAAGGGGGTGTCCGGCAAGATATGCGCCATCGTTGGTTACACCACGTACTCGGGCACGAAGTTATAGCACGAACTCAATAGATCATTCAACATCTCGGCTGGCAGTGGTTCGTCGGGCGTGTACGCCGTCGCCTGTAAGACCTGACTGCTGCCCACGATGATCAATTTCTTGCGCGGGCGCGTGATCGCCACATTGAGGCGTTCGGGTTGGAAGAAGAACTCCGCCAGTTGCGAGGCAAAGGCGGGATTGGAAGTCGCCAATGAAAAGATGATCAGGTCGCGCTCTTGACCCTGCATCCGCTCCACCGTATCCACGACAAGTTGGCGGCGCTGCTCGATATCGGCGATCAAGGGCTGCACCAGATTTCGGATCTCGCGCGCTTGAGCCCGATAAGGCGTCACCACACCGATTTCGCTCAGCGGAAAGCCGATCTCGGCCAGCGTCATGATCAAGTTGGCGATGACATCGGCTTCGGTCCGACTGCGCGTTGTCGTGTTGCGGTGCAGTAGATCAACGAAAACTTTTGGGTGGTCAGGATCAAGCACTTCGGCCCAGCGAGGCGGCGGGGTCTGATACACCACGCGCCGGCCAGCGGCCTCGGCGGTGGGCTTCAATTTGCCCTGATAGAACTGCTCACTCGACCACTCGGCCAGTTCCGCGCTGAGCCGGTAACTCTCGGTCAGCATGGTATCAAAATGACGATCGACCAATGTGCCAAACACCGAGGCACGCAGAGCCTCGTCGCCCTTGCGAGTGACCAATACCGGCGGGAGTTGCTGCTGATCGCCGATGAAGATGTAGCGCTTGGCGGACAGCATCCCCATGATGGCCAGCGGCAGCGTAATCTGGCTGGCCTCATCAAAGATCACCGTCTCAAACTCCACGCCACCCAGCCGCTGGCTGCGCGTGGCGAAGGGTGTCGCGCCAACGACGTAGCCCTCATTCATGTCGGCCAGCGGCGAGTCCTGAAAACTCTCATAATTCTCGACGTTCTCGACTAGGCCGTCGGCCCGGCTCGGTTCACCGATCTTGATGGCGGCAACGTCGGGGGCCACTTCTGCCAGTTTGTTCAACGCGTTGTTGATGGCCCGGTGGGTAAAGGCCGTGATCAGAACGCGCTCGCCGTCCGCGACGAGCGTTTGCGCCAGATGGGCCAGCACGCGGGTCTTGCCCGTGCCCGGTGGCCCCTGAATCAGGTAGGCGGAGTCGGTCGCATAAGCCTGAGCGAAGGCTTCTGCCTGGTCGAAGTTGAGCCCCAGGTCTTCCGCCAACGTGATCGCCCGGTCGTAACTGGCCGCGTCCATCAAGGGCCGTTTGCGACCCATCAACAACGGCAGAATGCGCTCACGCCCGACGGTGGTATCGCCGACCTGCTTCAGCGCGTCAAGGAGGTATTGGCCGAGGTCGAGTTGGTCTTCGTCTAACACCCAGCCCGCCGCTTCACCGAATACGTCACCCCAGTTGAAGGCCAGTTCGCGCGAATAGACCGTCAATTGCTGACCATTATCGACTTCGAGCGTGACCTGAAAATGGGGCTGGAAGAACGGGCTGCTCCGATTGAGGTTGAGCAGGTCGCCTTCGCGAACCCGTGACTGATGTCGGTCGCAGACCAACTCGATCCGGCCAGTTGGGCTGACCGTGACCACACGCAACCCTTCGACGGCGCGGCCCGGTCGGACGCGCGCCGCCAGCGGCTGGCTCCAGAGTTCCGTGAGGTTTTGTTTGGCTGTCAGGGCTTCATCGAGCACCAGACGGCGCAGGTGGTCGAGAAACTCGCCGATGGCCTTATCCTTGGACTTCGCTTCAGTTGCGATTTGACTCATGGTCACACTATCAAATTACAACGCACACACCACTCGTCGGCCTTCCAGCGCGAATGGCTGGGAGGCGCGGCATCGACCTTGACGACCCACGCGGCCTGCCCGCGTAGGTTATCCCATCTCGACACACTAACGTCGCCGGCGCTTTCAGGTGTGGGAACCCCTGTGG
>JAUQXD010000973.1 GCA_030834835.1 Thermoflexales bacterium
CGCCACTCGATCGGCGCGTGGCTCGATCGGGCGGCGGCCACGACAGATAAGCATTATCTATGCATCTTCTGCTTCAAGCATCGATCGAGCCTGCTGCAATTCCTGTCGATGTGCTTCGGTCACTTCAGGATACTGCGGATCGATCTCTTCGAACTTGGCGATGATCGTCGCCGCCACGGCCAGGCGCGTGAACCACTTGCGATCGGCGGGAATGACGTGCCACGGCGCATGTTTGGTGCTGGTGTGGTTGAGCATGTCTTCGTATGCGGCCTGATAGTCGCCCCAGAAGCCGCGCTCTTTCACGTCCTGCACCGAGAATTTCCAGTTCTTTTCCGGCTGATCGATGCGTTCCAGGAAGCGCGCTTTCTGCTCGGCCTTTGACACATTGAGAAAGAATTTCAACACCGTGATGCCGTTGTTGGAGAGATATTCTTCAAAGTGATTGATCTCGTCGTAACGCCGCGCCCAGATGCCGTCATCCTTTAATTCCGGCGGCAGCGATTGCCCGGCCAGAATCTGCGGATGCACGCGCACGACGAGCACTTCTTCGTAGTACGATCGATTGAAGATACCGATGCGGCCGCGCTCGGGCAGCGCCTTGAAGTTGCGCCACAGGTAATCGTGGTCGAGTTCTTCCGTCGACGGGGCTTTGAAACTGAAGACCTGCGTGCCCTGTGGATTCAGCCCCGACATGACGTGTTTGATCACGCTGTCTTTGCCGGCCGCATCCATCGCCTGAAAGATCAGCAGCAGCGCGTGCGTGCTCTGCGCGTACAACTTGTCCTGGTATGCGGCCAACAGCGCAACGCCTTCGGTGAGCACTTCGTCGGCATCTTTCTTCTTAATCGAGTCGTCGGCGTAATCGGGGTCGTAATCATGCTTCAGATCGATCTTGCGATTGTGCGGCACCACAAACGGTTTGATGAAGTCCTGATAGTTCATGCGCGGCCTCCTGCTGTAGAGTACGTGTGTTGTACCACGTGATACAGTCAATCGTCAAGGCGCAACGCCCGATCGCCTCCGCTGGTTCGATCGGGTTTATGATACAATCCTTACTTGTGAAGTTCTCTTTTGGAGGGATTACTGTGACCAAACATCGCCTTGCGTCGATCAGTCTCGTCGTGCTGATGAGTGTTGGACTGCTGCTCTCAGCCTGCGGATCGCCGCAGCCTGAACCCCTGCCCCCGCCGCCGACCGCCGAGCCAACCCAACCGGTCACCGAAACGCCAGTTCCGACGGTTGAACCCACCGTCACACCCACGCTGCCGCCGGAATTAAAGGATGACGGCATCTGGGCGCGGCGTTACGACGAGATCAATCACTTTGAAGAATATCTCTCCAACAACGGCATCACGGTGT
>JAUQXD010000974.1 GCA_030834835.1 Thermoflexales bacterium
ATTCCGAAGAAGAGATTGCTTCGCCGCCACTGGCGGCTCGCAATGACCAACCTCAAAGGAGAAACTATCATGTTGAAGAAAGTGTTGATGGGCATGTTGGCAGTGGTGGTGATTGGTGCAGTGGTCGTGGGTGTGGCGGATGCGCTGACGGGCAAATCGGTGGCGGCGCAGGCTGCTGCGGCGCAGGGTGTGGCGCAAAGCACCACGGCGCAGACGCAGGCGGTGGCCGGTAACGGTCAGGGCAACGGCGGGCAGGGTCAAGTTCAGACCGGCACGCAGACGCAAGGGCAGGGGCGCGGCAATGGCGGACAGGGCCAGACTACGAACACGACTCCGGGCACCCCGCAGGCGAATATCACGCAGACGGTGACCATCGCGGGCGTGGTGCAGAGTTTCGACGGTGTGGGCATCAGCGTCATCACCGATGACGGCGCGCCGCTGTGGGTGCAGTTGGGCCAGAGCCGCTACGTCAGCGCGCAAGGCGCGGTCTACACCGCAGGCGACCACGTCACGGTGACGGGCTTCTATGAGAACGGCCAGTTCCAGGCCAGCAGTGTCGTCAACGACACGACCGGCCAGACGCTGACCCTGCGCGATGCCAGCGGCCGTCCGTTGTGGGCGGGTGGAGGCGGTAACGGCGGCAATGGCCAGGGCAACCACTAAGATTTATCGGACACAGATACACACAGATGAACACGGATTAGATTCAAATCTGTGTTCATCTGTGCAATCTGTGTCCTGACCTTCTTCACAACTCAAGCACCCGGTCTCCACAACTTCTCCACACCTCGCCGCTATTATCAGAACATCTTCAATTCAGGGAGTTGCCCCATGTCGGTCAGTCCCATTATCCTGCAACCCAAACCCAAATTCACCGCAAAGGATTATCGCAAGCGCATCGTCTGGACGCAGCGCGCGCGCCGCTTGACGCAGTTGGCCTTTCTGGGCTACATCGTCGTCATGGCCGTGATGCACAACCTGGCGACTGAAGACGGCGCGGTCCCGTCGATCGATGCGCTGTGCCCGTTCGGCGGCATCGAGACGTTGTGGCGCTACATCTCCAGCGGCGGGCAGTTCATCCCCAAGACGCACCTCAGCAACATCGTGCTGCTGGCCGGGCTGGGCGTGGGCGTCATCGTGGCGGGCGGCGCGTTCTGCGGCTGGGCCTGCCCCTTCGGCACGCTGCAAGACGCGCTGACGGGTCTGCGCAAACGCCTGAAAATCAAGGAGATCATGGTCGCGCCGAAGGCCGATCGGGTCTTGCGCTATGGCCGCTATCTTATCCTTGCGCTGGTGCTGTTCCAAACCATCAGCACCGTCAAACTATGGTTCGCCGATTTCGATCCGTATCGCACCATCTTCGGATTGGGCTGGCTGTTTGAGTTCAACCTCGAAGCGAACTGGCCCGCCTATTCGATCGCGCTGCTCATCATCGGCGGCTCATTCTTGATCGAGCGCGCGTGGTGCCGCTATCTGTGTCCGCTGGGCGGCACGATCAGCCTCTTCGGCAAACTCAGTTTCCTGCGCATTCGACGCCAGGCCGACGGGTGCAAGGGCTGCAACATCTGTGAGCGCCCGTGCCCGGTGAAACTGCCGGTGGCGACCGTCAACACCGTCAGCAGCGATTGCATCGGCTGCCTGAATTGTGTGGAGTCGTGCCCGCGCCATGGTGTGTTGGAAGTGCAACTCAAGCCGGTGTGGCTGGACCCGATCGTGAGGTCGCCCGTGACCGCGGAGGTGAGCGATGCGCGTTAATCCGTTTTTGATACCGATTATTGTGATTGCAGCGTTACTGGGCTCGTCGCTCATCGCGCAAGCGGGCGGCTTCTGGGCGACGAGCGGTCGCACGTCGGTGAATCTGGACAACATGACCGCCGTTGATTTGAAGGGCTGGATGACGTTGCAGCAAGTGATGGATGGGATGAAAGTTTCCAAAGAGCAGCTGTACGCGGCCGGTAACATCCCGCTGGATATTCCGCTCTCAACGGCCCTGAAAGATTTGGAAGGCATCGTGCCTGATTTTGAAGTGAGCGCCCTGCGCGAGAAACTCGGCGCGCCGGCAGGCTATGTGCCGGAAGAGATGATGAGCGGCGATCACGCCATGGAGTCGATGGCGGAGCCTACGCCTACGCCAGTGCCGCAACCTACCGCCACCCCGATCGTGCATACGCAGCCCATCACGGGCACGCACGCCGGTCCCGGTGATGGCGCGGGCAGTAGCCCGACCGGTCTCGGCCCCACGCCGCTGCCACCCGGCCAGATCCTGCCCGCCGATCAGATCAAAGGCCGCATGACGCTGCGCGAAGTGGCCGATCAATGCGCGGTGCCGCTCGATCAACTGCTGGCCGCCTTGAACCTGCCCGCTGATACTGATCCGAACACCGGCCTCAAAGACTTGATCAGCAGCGGCCAGATCGCCGACATCGATCCGGTGCGCGTGGCGGTGGCGGCGCTGCAAAACAAGTAACGAGTAGTGCGTACTGCGTAATGTGTGGCCTGGCGTTACGCAGTACGTATTACGCATTACGGATTACGCTATAATCACACCATGTCCCAACGAATCCTGGTAGTAGACGACGACCGACAAATTGCGCGACTGGTGCAGTCTTACTTGCAGCAGAGCGGCTTCACCGTCCTCACCGCGTATGACGGCGAAGAGGCGCTGCACGCCATCCGCCGCGAGAAGCCCGATCTGATCGTGCTGGACTTGATGCTGCCCAAACGCGACGGGTTGGAGATCACGCGCATTTTGCGGGCCGATGCCAACCTCGCCGGTATGCCCATTCTCATGCTCACGGCGCGCGTGGAAGATGTCGATAAGCTAGTCGGGCTGGAACTGGGCGCGGATGATTACCTGACCAAGCCGTTCAATCCGCAGGAAGTGGTGGCGCGCGTCAAAGCCATTTTGCGCCGATCGGGCGGGGCGCTGAAACCCGCGCAAATCATCCAGATTCGCGGCCTGCGCCTCGATCTTGATCGGCACGCGGCCACGATCAATGATGAGCCACTCGATCTGACGCCGACCGAGTTCGACATCCTGCGCATGTTGATGCAGAATCCCGATCACGCCTTCACGCGCGCGGAGTTGATCGAGAAGGCGTTGGGTTACACGTATGATGGCTTAGATCGAACGATTGACAGCCACATCAAGAATCTGCGCAAAAAGATCGAAGCCGATCCGGCCAAACCAGACTATCTGGAGACGGTGTTTGGCATTGGCTATCGGCTGAGAGAAAACTGAAGCGTACTCCGTAATGCGTACTGCGTAAGAAATTGATGATACGTAGTACGTATTACGCATTACTTGTCACTCATCATGAATCGCCTCTGGGTTCGCCTCACCCTCGCCTTCATCTTCGTCGCCTTGATCAGCGCGGCGGTGGTGGCCGTCCTCGCCACGACCAGCGCCGACAATCAATTCCGCGAATATCTCAATCGCCGCGACACGCTGGCGCAGAGCGGCCTGCTCACCGATCTGTCGAACTACTATCAACGCGCGGGTAGTTGGACCGGGGCCGAATCGATTCTGGCGAATTTCTCACCCAATGAAAGTGTCCATCAAGGCAGCGGCAGCGGGAGTGGCAGCGGTGGCCGCGGTCGCCCGCCTTTGTTGTTGGCCGACGCGAACGGTCTGGTGATTTACGATGAGCGCAACGAGCGTCTGGGGACGTCGTTTACGGCAGCTGAACTCGCCAGCACCTTACCCATCAGCGCGAATAATCAGGTGGCCGGTTACTTGCTGCTAGGCGCGCAGGGCCGCGGCACGCTGTCACCCAACGAGCAGAACTTCCTCGATCAACTGCGCGGTACGCTGATTCTCGCGGCGCTCATCGCGGCGGGGCTGGGTATCGCCATCGGGTTGTTGATGAGCCGCACGCTGGCCGCCCCGTTGTCGAAGTTGTCGGGCGCAGCGCGCGCTTTTGCCGCGCATCAGTGGGATCAGCGCGTGGCCGTCAACGGCACGCAGGAAATGGCCGACGTGGCGACGGCCTTCAACGATATGGCCGACTCGCTGCAACAGGCCGAAGTGTTACGCCGCAACCTGATGGCCGACGTAGCACACGAACTGCGCACACCGCTCACCGTGATTCAGGGCAATTTGCGCGCCATCCTCGATGGCGTGTATCCACTCGAACGCGAAGAGATCGCGACCCTGTATGACGAGACGCGCTTGTTGCAAAGATTAGTCGACGACTTAAGAGAACTTGCTTTGGCGGAAGCCAGACAATTGAAGTTGAACACCCTTCCGAGCGATCTGCGCCCGC
>JAUQXD010000975.1 GCA_030834835.1 Thermoflexales bacterium
TACCGCCGGATCATAGTTGATGGTCAGTTGTGAGCCGCTGGTGCTGACCGACTGCGCAAAGATGGCGCCGCTGACGCCCAGATTGCTGGCGGCGCTAAAGTTGACGTCGCCGTTGGGCGCGTAGATCAAACCTTCCCAGATCGCGTCAGACGCCGAGATCTGGATCGCTCCCTGACTGGTGTTGCTGGCGTTCGAGACGAACAGGAGATTGTGATAATAGGCGCTCAAATTCAGTCTACCAGTGTACTTTTGTGTGCCTTGCGAAACGATGGTTACCCGATAGGAGCTGGTTTCGTCCCCTGCGCCACCGATCTGAACATCGCCGGTCACATAATACAGGCCATCTCCGGCGGACAGTGAGTTGAGATTGCCGTCGATATAGTGGTAGGCGCTTCCCAGAGACAGGGCAATGGAGCCACCCGGCCGGAAGTCGCTGAAGTCCCACTGTGGCTGAACCACGGGATTTTGCCCGTTCATCACAGGTGCGCCCGTGTCTGTACACTGACCGCTGGGCGTGCAGCTCCCGACTGAATACGCCGTCCCATTGATGATGACGGTGTTGTTCAGGTGCATGTCGCCGCCCGAATAGAGTCCGCCGCCATTGATCACCATCGTGCTGCCCGTGACGGCCAGATTATTCGGGCCGCAGTCGGGACAGGCAGCGAAGATGGCAAAATCACCGCAGCCCATGGGCGGGATGATGACGGCGGTGGCCTGTGCTTCGGCCCCCATCGAGTCGCGCCCGATGATGCTGGCAAAGAAGGTGCTGAACGAGCGTTTGGTGGTGACCTGCACGCCCGCGGCCTGCGGCGGGATGCTGCCCGCTGTGCCAACCTCAATGTTTTGCGCCACGCCATTCTTATCGGTGTAGTAGGCCACGACGTTGGTGTTGTAGAAGTCGCCCGCCGAACCGGTGCTGTCGGCGACGCCATTACTCTCGGCGGCCGTGTTCATCTCGACGCGCAAACTTGTTTCAGAGGCATCGCTGACCGACAGGTGCAGCCACAATTCACGCGCGCCGGCCAGCGCGCCGGCATCGGCTGCATTCTGCGCGCGGCGGCGTTCAACGTAGGTATTACCGCCGTCAATGGCCAGGGCTGCAAAGCCGAGCAGCGCCACCAGCACTAGCGCCATGAGGACAATGGCCTGCCCGCGTTGATCATCACGTTGATGAGTCATGTGATTCTCCTTATACAGATGAATGCTGAATTGGCTTCGCCGGGTGCGCCCGCAGCCAGCGGCCGATAATTGTCAGTTCTTGCGCAGATCCAGAATATTCTGAACGGCGGTTGCGGTAAAAACCAGCTCGCCGTTGGGCAGGATCGGACTAAACGGTCCTACCATTCGGAAACGATATTTCACCTGCACCGTAATGGGATTGCCTTCGGTCGTGCTTTCGTTAGAATACTGATCGGTGCCATCGGCGTACACGACCGACACGGTCATCAAATCCGGGCTGATCATGCCGCCGCTGGGGCTTTCAAACTTGGCCCGGTAATCCACGTTATTCGGGTTGGTACACGTGGCGGCGCTGCTGGCATGCGGGCAGCGCGGATTGATAGCCGCGTACAGCGCACCCTCGCCCGCGGCATTCTGAATCGCAATGTAACTGAAGAAACCGCGACCCAGATCTAGCACGCCGCTGAGAATAACCAGCAACATGACCAGCGTCAGTGAGAATTCGACCATACTCTGGCCGCGTTCAGAGTCACGTGGTGGGTCTTCGTGAGTTGAATGGTTCATAGCGTAACCGTAACCTATGGGCATCTGTTAGCCGTTGTCAGGTTGGAACTGGTCCATGCGGAAACGAGTGACGGCACGCCTGTTGTCAGGACCGCCTGCACGGAAATGACCGTGTCGGCTGAGGTAGCCTGCGACCAGCAGTCACTCTCTCGGCCATAGAAGCCAGGTTCGTTGGGAATAGGCGATAGGGCCATGCCCAGCAACGATGTCGGCAGCAGGAATTTGACTTCCGCATTAGAGATCGGTGTACCACAACTGGTCACTTGAACTTTGACAAACATCTTGCTGACGATCCCTTGCGTGCTTACCTTTTGAGCTGGATACAATGGCGCGAATGCGACAGTCAGCGGACATGTTGTCGGGATCGGCGTTGGCGTGTTGGTTGGTGTCGGCGACGGGCCGGCTGTCGGCGTCGATGTCACTGTGGGCGTAGACGTAGAAGTCGACGTCGGTGTTGCGGTCGGCGTATTCGTCGGCGTGGGCGTGTTGGTCGGCGTGTTGGTCGGCGTCGGCGTAAAGGTTGAGGTCGGGCTGGGCTGCGGCGTATTGGTAGCGACATCGCCACAGGTCACCACGTCTTCATTGGAGCGCGGGCCTTCGCCACCGGCGTTGTACGCGATGACGTAGTAACTGGTGGATGTGCCAGGCGCCACCCGATCGATATCGCCGTCACTGGTGGCCATACCTTGCCAGATTTGTGAGGGGCCAGGCAAGCGATAGACACGATAACCCGGCAGGCCCGGCACAGCATTCCAACTCGCCTGAACCTTATAAGCCCCGCTGCAAGTTGAGTCCGCTACAAAGTTAAGCGGCGCTGCCGGTGGCGTAGGCGTCGGGGTCTGCGTCGGCGTACTGGTCGCTCCCGGTATACCTGGTCGTGTTGGAGGTGGAGTAGTCGTCGGTCCGGTCGAGATACCCTCGGGTGGCACGATTGATCGAGCGGCCTGGTAAGCGATCGGCAGATTGGATGGCGCAGTTCCGCCTACCAGCGGAGCGATCAGCTGCAAAGTCCACAACGAAACAGTGGTGCTTACATTGACTTTGATGCGGTCACCGGTCTCGGCGGTGTTCTCGGCATCAGCGTTACACCAGTCCTCTTCCACAAACGCGCCCGATTCTAACGATGGTTTTTCAAGCCGAATGGTGACATCGATGGGGCTGGATGTCGGCAGTGAAAACATGCTCCTGGCCCGGTTGGCGATTTCCTCACAATCGCCGGAGTTTACAGCGGCGTAACGCACAGCCTCGCGGGCTGCATTGGAAACCTCGCTGTACACGAAGAAGGCCCGACCGAAATCCATAATGCCGATGAGCACTACCAGCAAAATCGGGAGCACAAGCGCGAATTCGACCAACGCCTGACCGTGCTGACGCTGGCGGAGATTAGGTGATGGGGGTCGTGGAAATCTGTACATTGATCGTTCCTGTGATTTGTCTCAAATTCAGCACATTCTGCACGCTTTACCGACCACACCTGGTCACAGATACGGCCTGCTGAGAAATTGGGACTTAGGTACCGTAACCGTATCTGGTTGGTGCCGGTTGCGATATAATAGGCGACACGCTTGATATAAAGATGACTCATCGTGTCAACCGATAACGAATCAAAATTGATCCAACTGGCGATTGCTGGCGATGCGGCGGCGATCAGCATATTGTATGAACGGTACGTCGACACGATCTATCGCTATGTGGTCTATCGCGTCAACGATCCGCACGTGGCAGAGGACATCACCGCCGAGGTCTTTCTGCGCGCATTGGAGCGCCTGGATCAGTATAATGAGCGGGGCGTGCCGTTTGCGGCCTGGTTGTATCGCATCAGCCACGCACGGGTGATCGATCACTGGCGCGCGACCAATCGACACCCGACTGTTCCGTTGGATGCGCTCAACGAGCAGGAGTTGGAGGGTGATGACTCGGAATTGATGGCGGATGTGCTGCAACACCGCGCGCTGCGCGAGGCGCTGCAAGCCATCACCAGTGAGCAGCAGGAAGTCCTGGTTTTGAAGTTTACGCAGGGCCTGAGCAATGAGGAGATCAGTCTGATTGTGAATAAGACCGTGGGGGCGGTCAAGGCATTGCAACACCGCGGACTGGAAGCGCTGGCCCGCTTATTGAAAGAGCGATAAATCATGACAGACTTTGCAGAGATACTCGATCAGTGTGTGGCTGACATCCAGCAGGGGCGCGCTACGCTGGCGTCCTGTCAGGTGCAGCATCCGCAATATGCTGCGCAGCTGGCGACTCTGCTGTCCATCGCCGTGCGACTGCCGGCGCTGCCTGCGACTGCATTGCCTGCTGACAGACGCGAGGCCATTCAGGCCCGGCTGCTGAAGCGAGCCGCCGAGCAGCAAAGTGAGCGGCTACCTCGTCGTGAATCGCAACCGGCGCGGCTCGCATGGCGGCGGTTGTTACCCGCGGTTTTCGCGGTCATGGCGATATTGAGTTTGGCCGGCTGGGGCGTAACGTCAGCCTCAGCCGCCAGCCTGCCCGGAGAACTGCTGTATCCCATCAAGCGCCTGTCCGAACAGGTGGCCATTACACTGGCACCTGTGGAAGGCCAGCCCGACCTGCACGTTACCCTGGCCCAGCGTCGATTGGCTGAATACGAGAGCCTGTCGGCTCGCGGTGAGTTCGAGCCGACCTTGATTGTTGAAGCCGCCATCGAGATCGACACGGCCCTGAGTCAAGTCGAGGGTGCGGATGTAGCGACATCTCAGGTGAGTGTCGAGCAAGTGGCGTTGCAGGCCGAGACCCAGTTGCAGGCATTGTCTGACCGAGTCGCCGCGCTATCGGTAGATCAGCAAGCGGAAGTTCAGTCGGCCCGGACCCTGTTTGCAGCCAGTCGCGCGCGGATGGCCAAGATAATGAAGACGCACCCGGTCGCCACACCACCTGGTCAGGGTGATCCGGGTCGCTCGACGCCGACGGCGACAGGGACGGCGTCGCTTACGCCCACCGGTACTGCGACCGCTACGCCTCTACCAACGGCCACGGCAACGGTCACAGCCGTGCCGACGATCGATTCGCCAGTGTCGCCCACACCGCCGGCCAAGACGCCACCTGGTCTGGTCAATACACCACCCGGTCTCGTGAAAACACCGAACACGCCACCCGGGCTGGTGAAGACGCCGAATACACCACCCGGTCTGGTGGACAAGACACCCAAACCGAAGAAGTAATTCGCCCCTCTATCC
>JAUQXD010000976.1 GCA_030834835.1 Thermoflexales bacterium
TGGTGAGGAAACCGCCGTACGAGACGCCCGTAATGGCGATGCGGTTCGGATCGGCCAGGCCCGCGTTGATCAGATAATCGGCGGCGGCGGCGGTGTCGTTGGTGTCGCCGCATCCCAGATCGAAGCGATTGGCCTCGCGGAAGGCCTTGCCGTAACCGGTACTGCCGCGATAGTTGGGGCAGATGACGACGTAGCCGCGCGTGACAAAATCCTGCACCGACGGATACCAGTCGTTGTCGTGTTGGCCGGTCGGCCCGCCGTGCACGTCCAGAATCGCGGGCGGCTTGCGATCGACGGGCAGGTCTCTGGGCACATACAACAGCGCCGGGACTTGCACGCCCTCATCCAGGCTGGGATACCAGACGTGCGTCGGCGCGACAAATACACTCCGATCGATCGAGGGCGGCAGCGAATCCGTCAACTGCTGTAACGCACGATCGATCAACGACATGCGCCACACATCCGGCGGATAGGCCGCGCCCGCATACGTGAACACGATCGAATCACCATCGGGCGTGAACTGAACCTGATTCTTGAGCCCGGCCGGAGCGGGCAAGTATTCCGCGCCGCGATCAAGATCGTGCAACACCAGATCCATGTCGCCATCACGATTGGCGAGATATAACACCCGATCGCCCCGTGGCGACCACAGCGGCCCGTAAAACTCATGCTCGCCGGCCGTCAACCACTCGATCGAGCGGGTGGCGAGATCGTAGATCAAAACGTCGGACATATCGTGATCGGCTGAGACGAGCAGCAGCCGTCCCGAATCGGGCGACCACTCCGGTGAGGCCGCGTCCTTTAGTTCGTGCTCCGCGCCGACGCGAATCTCCGGGCCGCCCGCGGTGGGCACCAGATAGGTGACGACATTCTGCCCGTCGGCTTGGGCCATGACGGCCAGCCAGCAGCCATCGGGCGACGGCTCGACCGACATATCGCTGTCGGCGTGGTGCGAGACGCGGGTGATCGAGCCATTTTCCACTGAGACCGCAAACGAGGCAAAGTTCTGCTCGCGATTGGACGTGTAGTAGATGTGGCGTCCATCCGGCGACCAGCGCACCGGCTCGTTCAGGCCCTCGGGTGTGTTGGGCATGAGGTTGCGAGTGCGCCCGGTGGCTAAGTCCAGCACGAAAACGTCGAAGTTTTCGTCGCCGTTGTAGTCTTGCAGATAGGCGATGCGTGTGCCATCCGGCGAGAAGCGCGGAAACATCTTGCTCAGAGAGCCTCTCTCTGAGCCGCTTTCCGGGCCGGACGTGATCAATCGGGCGGGCGCCGAGCCGTCAATCGGCTGTAGATAGAGTTCCCAATGGCCACTGATGTTCCACATGAAGACGAGCGTGCGACCATCGGGCGACAGATGAAGTCCGCCGCCCCAGTTGTAAACGTTGGGCGTTTGAAACAGGCGGCTGGCTTCCAGTGGCGACATGCGAAGTTCCTGATGAAGTCGGTTCGTACGCTTCAAACTGAGTGAAGTGTAATGTTGGACGCAGAGTTTGTCAACTACATCGCAGTCTGTCAACTGCTTGTCAGGCAATTGGCGTGCGGGTCTGTTCCCTTTTGCCTGACTTTTCTGTATAATGCCTGTGCTAAGGGACGGTATATTCGTGGAGGTCAAGATGCGTCGATCGGTAGGCGTAATGGTGGTACTGGTGTTGGCGCTGGTGCTGGTACCGGTGGCCGCGGCCGGCAATCTGGCTTCACTGGCCTGGAATCGCTACGATGTGGATGTGCTGGTGAATGCCAACGGGACGCTGACCGTCACCGAGGTCCAGACGATTGCCTTCACGGGCGGCCAGTCGTTTCGCAAGGGCTTTGCGGTGATTCCGCAGAAGCGCGGCACGATTGACGTAGTGAAAGTGTGGGAAGGTACGCAGAACTACACACCCAGCCTCTCGAACCAGCCCTATACGTTTGAGAAGTCCACCAACGATGACGGCGATCTTGAGATCGTGTGGTATTTCCCTCCGACCGTCAACTCTACCCATACGTTTACATTACAATACACCGTGCGTGATGCGATCCTATTCTATCCCGATCGCCAGTACGATCGCGTACAGTGGAAGGCCGTGCCGCCCGATCACGATTACCCGATCGCGGCTTCGACGGTGACGGTCCGATTGCCCAACGGTGCGCCGATCCTGCGCGCAGGTGTCTCGGATGACAGCCCCGCCGTGTCCGGCATCGCGCCCGATCAATTGTCGGCGGCCTTCGATTCGACTGGCTCGCTGCGGACCGGGCAAGGCATTGAGATCCGTATTGACTTTCAGCACGGTGTGGTGCAGGGCAGTGCGCCGTCGTGGCAGTTCATCTATGATTTGCAGGAACAATACAAGCCGTTGATCGATCTGATCAGTCTGGTGCTGGCGGCGCTGGTGCTGATCGGCGGGACGCTGCTGATTGTGATGCGCTGGTATGTGAAGGGGCGCGATCCGCAGACGGGACTGGCGGCCGAGTATGTGGCCGAGCCGCCCGGCGATCTACCGCCAGCGGTGGTGGGCACGCTGCTCGACGAACGCGCCGATATGCAGGATATTTTGAGCACGCTGGTCGATCTGGCACGGCGCGGCTTCATCACGATGGAAGAGATGCAGACAGCAGGTTTTATGGGCATCGGCTCATCGCGCGATTTTGTGTTCCGGCGCGTTCCGGATGTGGCTCAGTCCAGTCTGCGCCCTTACGAAAAACTGGTGCTCGATCGCGTTGTGCCCAACGACGAGCGGAAGTTGTCGGAACTCAAGTATAAGTTCTATCAGCACGTCAGCGAGATTCAGACCGAGTTGTACAAAGAGGTCGTGAATGACGGCTTGTTCCCCATCCGACCGGACTCGGTTCGATCGCGCTGGGGCTGCGGCGGCGTAGGTCTGGTGCTGCTGGCTATCCTCGGCGGTGTGGGCGCGATCATGCTGCTGGGCGATGTGACCTTCGCGGTGATCTTGCCGTTCTTCTCGCTAGGGATTGTGGGTGTCGTGGTGTCCGCCGTCAGTTCGGCCATGCCAGTCAAGACGCGACGGGGTTCAGAATCCGCGGCGGCGTGGCTGGCTTTCAAGCGCTATTTGAGCAACATCAGCCGTTATACCAAAGTGGAAGAAGCGACCGATCAGTTCGACAAATATTTACCCTACGCCATTGCCTTCGGCATTGAGCGCAGCTGGATCAATCGATTTGCGCGATTGGACACAGTGCCGGTGCCGACGTGGTACTATCCGTATGGCTGGGGCGGCCATCGTTACGGCCCGCATTCGACGCTGGGCGGCGGTGGTGTCGGCAACCTCGGTGGTGGCGGTGTGCCCTCGGTGCAAGGCATGAGCGACGGCCTGGCCGGATCGCTGCAAAACATGAGCAGCGGTCTTACCTCCATGTTGAATAGCGCGTCGAGTACATTCTCCAGCGTGCCGCAGAGCAGCGGTCGCAGCGGCGGCGGTTGGAGTGGAGGCGGCTTCAGCGGCGGCGGTGGCGGAGGCGGCGGCAGTCGCGGGTTTGGTTAGCGAGCGAATCAGCAATAAAGCGAATCAGCGAATCGTTGGCCTAGTCCGGTTCCCGATATGATTTACACCAGTTCATAACCGCAATGGGTAAACCAAGCGAGCACATCAGTCCGCGAGACGGACAGCAAGGCCTCACAAAGGGCGTCGACCAAAGCATCCCACGTGCGGGCCTTGGCGGC
>JAUQXD010000977.1 GCA_030834835.1 Thermoflexales bacterium
CACCGATCTTTGAAAACGGCCGTCGCGTGTGGAAAACGATTCACGACATCGACATCGATTCGGATGTATTCGATGAATTGGGTGCAGACTTTGAAGCCGTCGCGCCAGTGCGCCGTGGCTCGATCGGATCCGCCGACAGCCGCCTGTTCTCGCAGCGTGCAGCGGTGGACTTTGCGACACAGTGGATTGCCCGACGGCGAGCGGGCAGTCGGGCATGCCCGAATGCTACTGTCGGGCATCCAGCTTGACGAACACTGTAAAGACTGGATTCCCGCCAATTGCGCGCGGGAATGACGATTCGTTGACTCGTCTCATTTTGCACATTCGTATTGCAAAGTTTATAATACGTTCATGGCAGACAAAATCCTGGTCGTTGAAGATGATGAAGGCATTTCCGGCACCCTGTATCGCGGCCTGACGTTTGAAGGCTACAAGGTCAACTTGGTGTACGACGGTCTGGCGGCGCTCGCTTCGGCGCGCGACGATCCGCCCGATCTAGTGGTACTGGACTGGATGCTGCCGGGCCTGGACGGACTGGAAGTGTGCCGTCGCCTGCGGGCCGCCGGGCAAACGCCTATCCTGATGCTGACCGCGAAGGATGCGATTGCCGATCGAGTACACGGGTTGGACGCCGGCGCGGATGATTATCTCGTCAAGCCGTTTGCCTTCGACGAATTGGTCGCCCGGGTGCGAGCATTGCTACGCCGGGCCAAACCCGTCGCCGAAGGGCAGGGCGAAGTGCTGCGCGTGGCCGACCTGACGATGGACACCGGCACCCGCGAAGTGCGCCGCGGCAATCGCAAATTGGAACTGACGGCTAAAGAGTTCGATCTGCTGGAACTGTTCATGCGCCATCCGCGCCAGGTGTTGACGCGCGAAGTGATCTTCGATCGCATCTGGGGCTACGACTTCGGCGGCGAAAGCAATATCATCGAAGTGTACGTGCGGTATTTGCGGCAAAAGATGGAGTCCGAGAACGAGCCGCGCCTGCTGCAAACGGTGCGCGGTTACGGCTACGCGCTGCGCGAAGAATAAAGTAGAGCCGAGGCGGGGAGCAAACTGCGGCATCATCTGCGCTTTGCTCCCCGCTCTTTGATCCCCGATCGGTTGCCGGTTTTTCTCTCATCGCGGTCTCATCCCTCGTTAAACCAGTTGCGGCATCATTGGATCGCAGTTACACTCATCTTTACCGGCCCGCAGGGGCTACGCACGCAGCCTGCTCCGCTGTTCATTGCGCATTGTCAATTGTTAATTGGTGTCTATGTCCATTCGTTTACGCTTGACGTTGTGGTATTCACTGGTGCTAGCCGTGATGTTGATCGTGCTGGGGGCCGGCATTTATACCACGTTGTCCAATAACCTGCGAAACAATATCGACACGCAGCTGTCCGATACTGCCGATCGCATTCTGAGCGCCAGCCGGGTGCGGCAATTCTCCAACATTCTGCAAGTGGACGTCCCGGAGGAACTGGATATCTTCAAGGCGCCGGGCGTAGCCGTCGTCGTGATCGACAACGATCATCAGGTGGTGCGCAAGTCGCGCAACGTGGGCGTGTTCAATGAGCCGTTCGATCCCGAGGCGCTGACAATGGTCACGCCGCAGAACAGCGTCACTCACGATGTTACCGTGGGCGGCGCGCAGGTGCGGGTTTTTTCCGCGCCGATCGCCGTCAGCGATCAGCAAGTGGGTTATCTGCAAGTGGCCGCCTCGCTGGACGATGTGACCGAATCGTTGCGCCAGCTGGGCGTATTGATGTTGGTAGGCGGCGGGATCGGTTTGCTGGCGGCGGCCATCGTGGGCGCGTTTCTGGCGCGGCAAGCTTTGCAGCCGATGGATCGTATCACTCAAACGGCCGCCACGATCGCGCGGGCGCGTGACCTCGATCGGCGTGTGCCGCAGCCCGGTAATCAAGATGAGATCGGCCGGCTGGCCGAAACGTTCAACTTCATGCTCGATCGGCTGGACGGGCTGTTCAAATCGCAGCAGCGCTTTGTGGCCGATATTTCGCACGAATTGCGCACACCGTTGACAACGATCCGGGGCAATGTCGATCTGTTGCGGCGGATGGGCGGGGCTGATCCGGCTTCGCTCGAAGCGATCCGCGCTGAAACCGATCGGATGACGCGGCTCGTCGGTGATTTGCTGCTGCTGGCGCAGGCCGACGCCGGCCTGCCGATGCGGCGCGAAGCCATCGAGGTCGATCGGCTGGCGAACGAAATGGTGAAGCAGGTGCAGGTGATCGCAGGGGCGGTCGATGTGGCGTTGCAGTGCGAGACGACTGAGCCGCTGGTGATCAACGGCGATCCCGATCGGGTGCGGCAGCTGCTGTTGAATCTGATCGACAATGCGATCAAGTATACGCCGCCGCGCGGGCAGGTGACGGTATGCGTCGCGCGCGAAGACAACTGGGTACGCCTCGATGTGAGCGATACCGGTCCCGGTATTCCGCCGGAACATTTGCATCCCGGCCCCAACGGCGTGCCCTTGATTTTTGAGCGGTTTTATCGGGTGGAGAAGTCCCGATCGAGAGTGGCGGCGCTGAACGCGGGCAACGGTCGCCCGGGCAGCGGCACCGGGCTGGGTCTATCGATCGCGCACTGGATCGTGCAATCGCATGCAGGCCGCATCGACGTGCAGAGCGAGGCGGGGAAGGGCACGACGTTTACCGTGTGGCTGCCGCTGAAGAAAGCGGATGCTTATACCGACGAGGTGTTGGCGGCACTGCCTATGCCACCGTCGGCAGTGCGCTCGCCGGACGCGGCGCATCCATTGGATACAGCACATCCGGTGGATGCGGCCTAGGTTTCAGGGTGTCGGCGGGGGTGTGGTTGCGACTGCAATGACTTCAAAGGTCGCATCGAATTGCTTGATCAGGCCGAGGTAGGCGCTCACCACATACGTGCCGGTTGAGCCGTCAATTGCGCAGAAAGCGCGCGCATTTTGAGCGCGCGTGCCCCATTGCCACGGCCCCGCAAAACTATCCACCAACAAACCGTTTTTGTAGCACAGCACACTCCACGTTACACCATTACCCACGTTGGCGGCGCGGAAGAAAACGCGCACGCGGCGCGTGCCGGCCGGGAAGATCTGTCCGGCATCGACGGGATTACTGTTGTTGTCCAGCACGGACGCGAAGGTCGTGAAGGTCAATCGGGCGTTGGGAGCCGGCGACGCTGCCGCCGGTAAAGGCGTCAGCAATTGCGGCGGCAGGGTGACTACCGGCGTCGAGGTCGGTAGCAGTGTCGAGGTCGGCAGCAGGGTCAGCGTCGGACTGATGACGGCAGAGGGTGTGGGCGTCGGCGTCGATGACGGCAGCCGGGTTGGTGTCGGAGTCGGTGACGGCGGAATGGGCGTCGGGGTACTGATTACGGCGACCGGTGTGGCGGTCGGCGGTGCGGGTTGACGATTAACGGCCACGGCCAGCACGGCAAAAGTGATGAGCAGGACCAGCGCGACGACGGCGCGCCGCCGCATCTGGAGGATGGCTTCCTGGCGTAAACCGTAATAGGCCGCCCGGCGCGATTTGAGTGCGGCCAGCGCCGTCCAAAGCACAGCCGCGGCCAGCATGGCCCCGATGATGAGCAACAACCAATTTCCGTACTCTGACAACACTGAGGCCATAGATTGGACGTCTTTGGGGCCGTGAGGTGGGTGGCGCGGCCAGCGGGTTGTATCCGGCGCAGATTATACCATAGGGCTATATGCGATTGGCGAAACCGTAAATGATAGTGGAGACGGTCGAAGCCGTGTGGTATAATCGCCTCGACGTTGGCTAAGCGGTAGTAAGTCGGGAGGCGCGATCAGCATGATTGAAGTCACCATTGACAGCATCCGGGTCAGTTTGATGTCCCAGCACCGCGTGGTT
>JAUQXD010000978.1 GCA_030834835.1 Thermoflexales bacterium
GTATTACGCTTCACGGAGAGTAAAATGTCTGCACATACCTTTGTGGCTTACGTCGAAGACAAACCCGGTGTCCTGAATCGCGTGGCGTCGCTGTTCCGCCGCCGCACCTTCAACATCGAATCGCTGACGGTCGGGCATACCGAGCAACCCGGCGTGTCGCGCATGACCATCGTCGTCGATACCGACGAGCTCGGCGCGCGGCGCGTGGAAGCGAACCTGTACAAGCTGGTCAACGTCCTGCGCGTCGATAACGTCACCGCGCAGGCGACGGTGGAACGCGACCTCGCTTTGATCAAGGTCACGGCCCGCAACGGGAAACGCTCCGAGATCATGCAGCTGGTCGATGTCTATCGCGCCCGCATCGTCGACGTGACGAACGACTCACTCGTCGTCGAGATCACCGGCACGGAAGACAAGATCGAGAGCATGGTGGACATTCTGCGCCCCTTCGGCATCATCGAGATGGTGCGCACCGGCGTCGTGTCGATGACGCGCGGCTCGCAGGCCGTCAGCGCTAATCCGCGGCTGGTGGCGGCGGCACTGCCGGAAGCATCATTGAACTAGAACCCTACACTCCGTCATTGCGAGCGTAAGCGAAGCAATCTCAGGGTCGGTCAGCAGGAGATTGCTTCGTCGCATCCTTCGACTACGCGGCAAAAAGACGCCGCTCCGCTCAGGATGCTTCTCGCAATGACGCGCTCATCCAACTTCCAACATCCAATTTCTAATTTCCAATCTCAGGAGATCTCATGGCAAAGTTTAATTTTGGCGGCGTGGAAGAAACAGTCGTGACGCGCGACGAGTTTCCCCTTGACAAAGCCCGCGAAGTGTTGAAGAACGAAGTCGTGGCCGTGCTCGGCTACGGCGTGCAAGGCCCAGCGCAGGCGTTGAACATGCGCGATAACGGCATCAACGTGATCGTGGGCCAGAAGGAAGGCAGCGCCAGTTGGAAGAAGGCCCTCGCCGACGGCTGGGTGCCGGGCAAAGACTTGTTCTCGATTCAGGAAGCCGCCGAACGCGGCACGGTGATTCAATATTTGCTGTCGGACGCAGGCCAGCGCGCCGTGTGGCCCAGCATCGTCGAGTGCCTCAACGAAGGCGATATGCTGTATTTCTCGCACGGCTTCGGCGTGGTCTATGGCGATCAGAC
>JAUQXD010000097.1 GCA_030834835.1 Thermoflexales bacterium
TGCGAATTGATCATTGCTAATTGATCATTGCTATGATTCTTAGACGACTCCAGATCGGATTGCTGGCCGTGGCAGGCCTGGCCTTTGCGGGTCGGGGTCATTATTTCGTCGCCACGCAGCAGGCCGAGTATCCGGTCGATGGATATGTGTTCTATGCGCTGGCGGCGCTCTGCGGCCTGTGGCTGTGGCGCTTGCTAAGCCGCACACCCGACGCGCTCTGGACGGCCCTGCGCGATGCGATGCGCGTTGCGTTTCAAGTCGTTGGCGACGCGCTGCGACTCATCGCCTCGACGCTGCGGGCATCACTGCCGCAACTACCGCTGCGCGCGGTCCTGATCGGCGTGATCGGCCTGAATATTCTGGCGGCGCTGGCTGCTCAATTCGTCCCGGGTGCGACGTGGTTGTGGCTGGCGATCTGGCTTGGCTCGGTGCTGATGGTCGGGGCTTATGCGTGGCCGCGATTGGCCCCAAAGTTCGAGCGACCGGCCCGGGCGCAAACTGTTGAGCAACCAGCCACAGTCATGGCCGAAGCGGTCGAATCAGCGGCGGCTCGTCTCAACCCGATCGGACTGCTGGCGGCCCTGGCGCTGCTGATCGCCGGTCAGTGGTTGATCGGCTTTGCGGCGCAGAGCACCGATTCCGGCGCGACGCCCCTGCCCTTCATCCTGGCGCTGCGACTGGATTTGCCCGGCAACGCGAATTTGATGCTAGCCGGTTACGCGATCTTGATCGCGGGCGTCATCGCGTTGGGCGTGGTGACTCGAAGCATGGCGTTGAGCGATTACGCGCCGCTGCGTAGTGCGCCGTTGATGAGTTCGCGTGACGGGTTGACGCGCCGCTGGTTCATCGTTGTCGTCTTAGCGATCGTGCTGTGGTTCACCGCCATCAACACCATCATCAACGGCACGGGCGGCCCGTGGCCGTGGCTCGTCGCGATCGGCGCACTGGCCGCGTGGTGGTGGCGGGTCGATCGAGCGCGCGGCGTACGCTGGGGTTTGAGCATCGATCGGCGTGAAGCACTGGCTCTGATCGCGGCCGTGATCGCCATCACGCTGGTGTTGGTGTATCGATTGGGCGACGTGCCCAACAGTTTGTGGGGCGACGAGGGCGGTTACTGGTCGCTGGCGCGGGACATCGCGGGCGGGCAGGTGACGCCCAATGTGTTTGGCCTGGGCGCATATGCTTTCCCGATGGGCGGCTCAGTGTACCAGGCCGCGTGGCTTAATGTGCTGGGGCCGACTGTCACCGCGTGGCGTTGGTCGTCAGTGTTGGCCGTAGTGGCGACGGCGATTGCGCTGTTTTTTCTGGTGCGCGCCATGCTGGGCAAACGCGCGGCGTGGCTGTCGCTGGCGACGTTGACGATGATGCCGTATGCGGTGACATACGCACGGCTAGGCTACACGCAAAGCCTGTCCCTGCTGCCGGTGGTGTTGACGCTGGCGCTGTTGTGGGGGGCGATGCGGCGCGATAGTCGGCTGCTGGCATTTCTGGCGGGCGGCGCCAGCGGGCTGGCTTTTTTCACGCACCCGTCGGCGCATATCGCCACTGTGTTAGCGCTGGTGTGGCTGCTGTGGCTGTTGATCACGCGCCGCTTGCCGGGCCGATCGATCGTGTGGCTGAGCGCGGCCTGGCTGATCGGCGCAGCCATCGTCGCGACGCCCGTGATGGCGTATGGCGTGGCGCGTGAACCGGACGCGTTTGCGGGCAAGTTTGTCGAGTCGGCTTTCAACAATTTGTTTTACGCACGCGACATCGTGCCGGCCGAACGGTTGGCCGAGGTTGGCATACTGCGTGTGGGCCAGCAAGAGATGTTCGTCGATGCGGGCCTGTACGTTAGCCTGCTGCTACGGGGCACGTTCCGCACGGCGCTGACTTTCCATAGCTCGGCTCTGGCGCGCGAGCCGTTTTTGGTCGGCGCACTGGCGGAACCGTTTGGGTTGCTGTATTTGATCGGGCTGGCGTGGTGTATGGCGCGCCTTAAACGGCCTGGCTATGCGATCTGGCCGTTGTGGTTGGTCCTCGGCGCGTTTGTGTTGAGCGTGATGAGCGCCTACCCGCCGCGCGCGGGCTTAATGTTACCAGTCGTGCCCGCACTGGCGGTGTTGAGCGCACTCGGGCTGATCGTCAGCATCGAGATTATCGCGCGCGTGCTGGGTGGCGTGCCGGAGCGCATCAAGTTGCTCGGATCGATCGGGTTGTTGATAGTGCTGGGTGTGATCGGCCTGCGTACCTACTTCGTCGAAATGCCCGATCGGTATCCGCCCGATCTGGAAAACGCGATGTTCTGGCAAGCGCAATCATTGCCGCGCAACGCGACGTTGATGCTGATCACAACCGATGAACTGCCGCCCGATTATCGGCCATGGGGCGTGCGCGAGTTCGATCTACCACTGGCCTTTATGCGGCTGCGGCCAAACGAGTTGGGACCCAATGCGTGGCGCGTGGCCTGTGCCAATGAGTGCGCGATCTTCTTCAAGGCCGCGGAGTACGACGCGATTACGCCGGGGCTGCAGGCCGCGTTCGGCGCGGGAACGCTGGTAGAATATGCCGATTCACGCGGCAACCCGCAGTTCTATCGATTTGAAATGCAGAAACCATAATCGCTCAGACGAAGCAACCCTGTTTGCCACAAGAGAACACAAAGAACACAAAAGAATCTTTGCGATCTCTGCGTTCTTTTGCGGCCAGTTTGACTTGTTGACGTAGTCACTTAAAACATACTCACTGTGATCACTTGATGACGAACGATTCTTTGAAAAAATCACGCGACATCTTATGGACGCATCTGCGCGCCCTGCCCACGTTTCGAGCGCTGATCCGCGCGATCGAGCACCGCTTGATCGTCGAACTGGGGCCGCTGCCGGAGCCGCTGCTGGATATCGGCTGCGGTGACGGGCACTTCGCGGAAGTGACGATTAAGCACGCGGCGGTGGGCATCGATATTGCACATCCGAGTCTAGTGGAAGCCAAAGGGCGAGGCGTGTACGGCACGCTGGATGTCGCCAGCGCGTGGAACATCCCGTATCGCAGCGAGACGTTTTCGGCGGTGCTGGCGAACTGCGCGGTAGAGCACATGCCCAAACTCGATCAGGTCTTCAGCGAAGTGGCGCGCGTGCTGAAGCCGGGCGGCAAATTCGTTCTGTCGGTGCCGACCGATCAGTTGAACAAGAATCTGTGGGTCGCGGGTATACTCGATCGAGTTGGCGCGCACGCTCTGGCCGAACGCTATCGCAACTGGTTCAAGCGCATTCAAGTTCACTTTCACATGTATTCGCCCGACGAGTGGCAGCGTCGATTGGAAGTACACGGCCTCAAGGTCACTTACCGGCGCGGGTATCTGTCGCCGCGCGCGACGCAATATCTGGAATTAGGCCACTATTACGGCCTGCCGAGTTTGATCGGGCGCAAGTTGTTTGGGACGTGGGTGCTCTGGCCGTGGCGACCGCGCTTCATGCTGGAAGAAGCTGTGCTCGCGCCGCGCGTGGCCGAAGACGGTGTGCCGCACTCAGGTTGCTGTTTCTTTGTGGCGGAAAAGATTAATGCGTAATCCGTACTGCGTAAACCACTACGCATTACGTGTTACGTATTACGGGTAATCATGCGCTTATCCGCTCTCGCTTATTACGCTCGCTCGATTCCGAAGTTGCTCTTCGGGTTTCAACCTTTGCCGCAGGTGATTGGCCTGTTTCTGGGCAAATCATTCGATCAGCCGTTGACGATCACGCTGCGGGCAAGCGGCCTGAAGTATCGCGTGCGCACGGCGATGGATGTGTGGGTAATCAAGGAGACGTGCCTCGATCGCGATTACGAGCGCGGCGCGGCAGTGCAAGACGGCTGGACGATCATCGACATCGGCGCGGGGCTGGGCGATTTTACGGCATATGCCGCGCAGCGCAGTCCGAACGGCAGGGTGCTGGCCTTCGAGCCGTTTCCCGAATCGTTCGCGCTGTTGAAACAAAACGTGCAACTCAACGGCGCGCGCAATGTCGAGGCGCAGCCCTATGCAGTAGCCGACGCGCCCGGAAAATTGCTGCTCAACATCGGCAGTGAACACGCTGTGCAGCACACGACTACTGAACGGGGCGCGAACGGCGCAAGCGCAATCGAAGTGCCCGCAATCACGCTGGACAGCATTTTTATCAATCAGGCCGTGACCTGCTGCGATCTGCTCAAGCTGGATGTGGAAGGCGCAGAGTACGGCATATTGCTCAACGCCAGCGCCGACACGCTGCGCAAGATCAGGTATATCGCGCTGGAATATCACGATCACACGCCGGCCGGCACGCACGATCGGCTGTGCGATTTTCTGAGCGCGCATGGCTTTCACGTGACGCTTCAACCGAATCCGGTGCATGAACATCTGGGCTATCTTTACGCCGCTCGCGGCGCTGAGTGACGCATGACGAACGATTCATCGATCAGTCAACCCGTTAATCCGCCGACCCGCCGCCAGCCAACCTGGCCGCTGGTCATTTTGTTGCTGGCTGCGCTGGTCTTTGGCGCGTATTTTCGTTTCGTCGGGCTGGACTGGAGTCAGGGCAATCCGCTGCACCCGGACGAGAATTTCCTGACGCAGGTGACTACCGCCATCCAGCCGCCGGAGAATATCGGCGCGTACTTCGATTCGCAGACCTCCACGCTGAACCCGTACAACAACGGCTATGGGCTGTTTGTGTACGGCAACCTGCCCATCTTCATCACGCGCTATACCGCCGATCTGCTCGACTCGCTGTGCAAAGCCGTGCCGCAAACCTGCGCCATGCGCAACGGTGTGCCATTCCGCGTGGCCGACTATTCCGGCATCATGCTGCTGGGGCGCGGGCTGGGCGGGCTGCTGGATCTGTTCACGCTGCTCTTCATGTTTGCGATCGGGCGGCGGTTGTATGGCGC
>JAUQXD010000098.1 GCA_030834835.1 Thermoflexales bacterium
CCCACACCGTTTTTCGCATCGTCGAGAATCTGATTGAGCGTCGATTGTTCGCGAATGCGCTGCCGCGTTTGCTGTCTGGCCGCTTCGCGATCAACTGGTTGACGCGGCGTGAACGCCTCACGCGCTTCAAGGTACTTGCAATAGGCCGCTACCGCTGTGTCAGTTGGAGCCTGTTGAAGCAAAGCCGTGTGAAAAACTGGCTTCTCTTCATCAGACCACCAGAGATCGCCGGGATTGTCGCCTGAATCAGCCAATAAGCGTTGACCGTAGACGTGTGCTAGCTCGATGAAACCTTCAATACCGGCCAGTTCGAGCCATTCATTGGCTCCCAACCAATCATCACTCGCGCACCGACTGGCTTTATCAAGCGCATAGGCCCGTAGCGTTTGTCGCGCCCCATCATCACCCTGTGCGGCCATTTCTCTGGCAAGCGCACATAGCTGCGCTGAATCCAAAGTGTCGGTCTCCGTCTTTAGTGCGCCAAGGATGGCCTCTCGGAATCTCGAATAGTGGGCTGTTTTACCATACATCTCAAATAGCCAGTTTCCTCGGTCTGACTCGGATTGAGGATCGTATTTCTGGGTATGCAGGCACGCGTCCAAAACGAGGTCGGCCACGTCATCCAGACCGTAGTTGGCGACGTGCCACCACGCCCGCCCCAGCCCCTTCTTCAAGGCTGCCGCAAACTCTTCACGACTCAATGCTTTCATAGATGATTTATCCTTGATGGAATTTGCCCTAACCCGGCACTACTCAAGCAGGAACTTTCGCATCTCAGCCTGGACCTGCTCTGCCTGCGCGATGAAACAGTAGTGATGTCCGCCGGGAATCACCACGATTCGGGCCTGCGGAAATCGGCTTTGAAACTCGGCGATGATGGACTCGAAGAACGGGTCCCTTACTTCCCGAATGAAGATATCGAACGCCGCTTTTTGTTCTGCGGTGTACTCATCGGTCAGTTTGCGTTTTCGCTGCCCGTAAAAACAGAGCGCGGGTATTGGGGCCGTCACTTTTTTGGGAGCGTAGTCTTTAATCAGATTTTTGACCATCGCTTGTTCGACGTAGGCGGGCATTCGATCGACGTAGACCCCGTCCTCGTTCACGGTTACGCCATGGGAGAGTTCCTCATCCCAGAGTTCGCTCCAGATTGCGGCGAATTCAGGCACATCTCTTTTCACATTGGCGATGTACTCCTCAAACGTGCGGGGCGGAGCGCTTTCTTCCCTTTTTATTTCCACCGTGTTGAGTGGATTCTGCGCGTGAATGGCCTGTTCCCGTCTGCGGTCATCAAGTGCCTCCAGATAGATCAACTTCTCAACCCGCTCCGGGTATGTCGCGGCAAAATGGGTCAGTTCGACGCCCGCCAGCGAGTGACCGGCCAGGCTCGTTTTTTCAACCTTCAACCGATCCATGAACTGACGAATATCTTCAACGAGTGTGTCGGCATCATAGCCCGTTTCAGGATAATCGGAATCGCCATGCCCGCGGCGTGTCAGCGCCAACACGCGAAACTTGTCGGTAAAGCGCGGCGCAAACTGGTTGAAGATGTAAGCAGACGATCCCATGCCCGTGAGAAAGATCAACGTTGGACCTGTTCCGCCCCAATCGAGATAATGCAGGCGGATGCCGTTTACATTTACAAAGTCGCTCTTCTGATTCGATGTATGCATTTTTCTCCCTTTAGAGCGGTTTCCAAGTTGATTCTCGGTGTCGATTACATCGTCATGCCCGAATGCTTCTATCGGGCATCCAGAGCGGCGGCTGACACGATGCACTGACTGGCGCAGTGGATTCCCGCCAGATGCGCGCGGGAATGACTTTTTGCTAACAGGTGTAAGGCGATCTCGATTAACCCGAAAACTGTGCCCCACTCATGACAACGTGAGTGGGGCACAGTCCTAGTCAACGGCGGCGACTTCACCGATCGCGACTTCGCTGACAACAATCGGAGCCGCTTGCCGATCAAGCCTGATCACGCGCGTCAGCAGCGGCAGCGCCGCTGACAGGATCACTGCACTCGAAGTCAACGCCGCGCGCAGGCCAAACGTGTTGCCGATGCCGCCCACGATCGGCCCGCCCACGATCTGCCCGAAGGCGTCCACCTGACTCGACATCGAGATCACGGTCGCCCGCACGCTCGATTCGACATGCTGATTGACCCACGTCGTGTACAACGGCATCAACGTGCGGCGCGCGGTACTCAGCACCCAGTAGGCGATCAACGCGATGACGAAGTTATCCGTCAGCGCGAAGGTGAACAGGCCGATCACCATTGCCACGTTGAGGCTCAACACCGCGCGCGCGATGACGCCATGATTGCTGATGTCCAATCGCCGCCGCGCTACTTCCGTCAGGCCGATGCCCAACAGCATGCCGCCCGCTCGCAGGATGCCGAACCACGTCACAGGCATGAGACCGCCGAGTGTGGGCAGCGTGATGCTTTGCAGAAAATGCGGCGTCCACAACCGATCCAGCCCCTCGCTATACAGGCCAAACACCAGCCCGATGACGAGGATGTTAATCAGCGTCGGTTTGCCGCGCACCAGCCGCACCCCGCTCTTGAAGGTGTGCGCCATCGATTGGAACGTGGTCCGATCGCCGCGCGGCGCGGGCTTGAAGCCCGTCTCCGGCATAATCACGATCAATACCACGCCCAGCACGATCAGCGACAGGCCACCCAGCACGATCGGTAGATTGATCGAGACGTTGCCGATCAACGTGCCGAACACGATGCCCACC
>JAUQXD010000979.1 GCA_030834835.1 Thermoflexales bacterium
GTCATCACCATCGGCACGTCCATGTACTTGCCGATGTCCACCATCTGCTCGATCAGATCGCGCGGATGCACAGCGCGCAGGCGGCGGCGGGCCTTGACGTAGTATTCCTGCAGCAGATATGCTATCGCACGCTCGTCATACTGCATCTTTTTGGCAGTGGCTACGCGCTTAAAGATTTCACGGAACTCTTCAAACGTCGGGTCGCCGATCTCGATCTTGTGCCGGATGCGGCGCAAAAACGCCTCGTCCACCAGATCGCGCGGCGCGAGGTTGGTCGAGAACACGATCAGCAAGTCAAAGGGAATCTCGATTTTGCGGCCGGTGTGCAGCGTCAGATAGTCCACGCGCTTTTCCAGCGGCACGATCCAGCGATTGAGCAGATCGCGCGGGCGCACCTGCTGGCGGCCAAAGTCGTCGATGAGGAACATGCCGCCGTTGGCCTTCATCTGGAACGGCGCTTCATAATATTTATGGACTTCGTCCCACACCAGATCGAGCGTTTCCAGCGTCAGTTCGCCGCCGGTGATGATGACGGGGCGGTGAATCTTGATCCAGCGCGGGTCGCGGTTCTTGAGGTTGGTGGTCTGCGTTTCCGGCACGGCCTGATGATTGGCGGCATCGTAGACCTTGATCACCGCGCCCGCGACCTCGAGGGCATACGGAATCAAGATGTCGTTACTCAGGATCATCTTGCCCACCGCTTCGGCAATCGTCGTTTTGCCGTCGCCGGGCGGGCCATACAGAAAGATGCTCCTGCCGGAGTTGACGGCCGGGCCGATCTGGCTGAAGGTGCGCTCGCTCAACACCATGTGGTTGAGCGCCTGACGCATCGAGCGCTGCGTGACAGAGAAACTCTTTAGCGCCTGTTTGGTCATGGCGGTGATGTAGTGGTTTAGCGTCACCGGCGCGGGTCCGCCGTACTGGCTGCGTTCCAGCGCCTCATGCGCTTTCTCGCGGCCTTTAGTTGAGATGGTGTATTGGTAAGCTTGTTCACCAAAGCCGCCGGAGCCGCGCACCTCGGCCAGCATCTCGCGCTTGAGCCATTCCAGCACCTGATCGACGACGCCCGCGAAGGGCAGCTTCATCCGATCGGCAATGTTGATGCCCGTCAGGTTGCCCTCGTAATACATGATCTTCAGCGCCAGATCGGTCAGGAAACCCATATTCAGACCGGTATCCTCGATCGAGCGCGGGGCGGGTGGTTCGTACATGAGCGCCGGCAGCGGTGTGCCCGACGGCGCCACCGGGGCAGGGGATTCGCGTTGAATCATAAGGCCTCCACCTTCGGAGTTGAAAAGACGTGGTTTAACGGCATTATACCATAGGCCTTTTGCGTTTCGAAAAACGACGTGGCGTTCAATTGACAAGCCCTGTGAGTTATTGTACACTCGCCATACCTATATTCGCCTTCGTGATCTGGCTGCTGACGGCAACCAAAAAATGTCACGGAGTACCCAAACCAAGGAGACAGCACCATGTATCAGTCGATAACGATCGTTGGCAACCTCGGTAGAGACCCCGAAATGCGCTATACGCCCTCAGGCACACCCGTTACCAGCATGAACGTCGCCACCAATCGCAAGTACACCGGCAGCGACGGTCAATTGGTCAAAGAGACCACCTGGTTCCGCGTGTCGGTGTTCGGCAAGCAGGCCGAAGCCTGCGCCCAGTATCTGAAGAAGGGCAGCACCGTGCTGGTGGAAGGCCGCTTGCAAAGCGACCTGAAGACCGGCGGGCCTAAGACGTTTACCCGCCAGGATGGCACACTGGGCACATCGTTTGAAATCGCTGCCAACACCGTGCGCTTCATGAGCGGTCGCGAGGGCGGCGCAGCCCCCGCCGCAGGTGGCGCGGCGAGCGGCGGCATGGACGATCTGCCAGTCGGCAATGAGGAAGAGATTCCCTTTTAACTAGCTGCGCGTGTGCCGGTTGAGAGTCGATGCTAAGCCGTTTCGTCGCCAACCGGCCGCCAAATCGATGAACCTCAACAGCCGTCTGCGCGCATCGCCGTAGGCGGCTGGTTGCTTAGGAGAACACGCATGAGCACTCCGCCCGCACCGACCGGCCCCACGCCGATCAATATCGAAATTCCCAATGACTTGCAGGTGCGCTACGCCAACTTCGCGTTGATTATGCACACGCCGTCGGAGATCATTCTCAATTTCACCAGCGTGCTGCCCGGCATGACCTCGGCCAAAATCGATACGCGCGTGGTGATGACGCCGATGCATGCCAAGATGATGTTGAGCGCGCTATCAGATAACCTGCAAAAATACGAGGCGCAATTCGGCGAGATCAAACTCCCGACCGGTGGCGCTGGCCTCGCCGAACAGTTTTTCAGCCACGGCAAGCCGCCGGGCTAAATAACCGCCAGGCTTATTAGGGCATTCTGGTGAGGAGTCAGGCGTCCCCAGACGCCGGTTTCCACGAACCGCACGCTGGATGCCCGACAGAAGCGTTCGGGCATGACGATTGAGCATCTACACAAAGGACAACATGGACAACCTCGACACCATCATTGAGAAGATTCGCTCGACCTTTACCACGCGCAATGCCGCACGCGACCTCACGCTGAATCGTTCACGAGAACTGATCCGCTACTGCTCGCTAACGATCCGCGCGGTGCATCGCGAAGAGTTTGACGAGGCGGCCAAATTGTTGGCAACGGCCCGACAGGCCGCCACCGCGATGAAGGCCGATATTCTGGAGCATCCGGCTTTGTATTACACCGGCTATACGCAGGACTCGTTGAAAGAATTAACCGAAGCCTGCGTGGTGTTTGCCATCGTGCGCGGCGAGCCGATCCCGTCGCCGGACGACATCGAAGTGGACGAGGCGGCTTACCTCAATGGTCTGGCGGAAGCGGCCAGCGAACTGCGCCGTCGCTGCCTCGATCTGATCCGCCGCGACCGCGTGTCCGAGGCCGAGCGCATGTTGACGGCGATGGATGACATCTACGCTCAACTCGTCACGATCGATTTCCCGGATGCGTTGACGGGCGGCTTGCGCCGCACCACCGACACCCTGCGCGCCGTCCTCGAACGCACGCGCGGCGACCTCACGACGACGCTTCAGCAGGAGAAACTGCAAAAGGCGTTGAATGAGATGGAGCATCGCATTGTCGGATAGTCAGTAGTCGGATAGTCTTATAGTCAATTCGACTACGTGACTAACCGACTATTAGACTTCAAGACTGCAAAGCCATGTCCGAACGCATCATCCGCGCCAGCGAGATAGGCCAATATGACTACTGCGCTAAAGCGTGGTGGCTGGGGAGCGTCGAAGGTGTGCAGCCCTCGAACGTGCGCGAGT
>JAUQXD010000980.1 GCA_030834835.1 Thermoflexales bacterium
CTCCAAAATCTAAGTTAATTCATCTAATACGTGTAGATTTTATCAGATTAGACCGGGCGGTCAAGGCAAAAAAGACCTCGCAGGCCATTAAAGCCCACGAGGTCAGGCTCAGTCCAGCCAGAGGGTGCGATCTTCAAACGAAGGGCGTTTGGGAGGAGCCGGTTGTGTCTCAGGATAACCCACGTACACAAAGCCAATCACGTGCTGGTCCGGCGCAAAGCCAAGAAACGACTTGATCGCCGGATCGGCCGCGGCAGGGCCGGTGCGCCAGATCGCGCCCAGCCCCAGCGAGTGCGCGGCCAACAGCAGATTCTGAATAGCCGCCGCAGCCGCGGCGACGTTTTCGCTCTCTTGAACTTTAGGGATAACCGGCTTGTCCACGGCCACCGCGATTATCACGGGGGCGCGCAGCGGCTTCAGGCGCTCTTTCTGTAAGTCGTCGGCTGTCGCTTCGGCCTTGCGTGACTGCAACGAGTACACCATGACCTCACCCAGTTTTTCGCGGGCCGAGTTTTGCAGCACGACGAAGCGCCACGGCCGCACTCTGTGATGATTGGGCGCTTGAACGGCGGCATTGAGCAACTGCTCGATCAGTTCACGCGGCACGGCAGCCGGTTTAACCTTACTAACGGATTGCCGCTGATAAATTGCCTCGAACACATCCACGTGACACCCCGGCCTAAAAATGTGGCGAAGGTGACTTCGCCACATCGATTGTATCATACAGCTACGGGCCAAGCCTCAGGCCGCGGCCGCCCCTTTCACCACCGGTTTGCGCGCCAGCCAGCGCGTCAGGCCAAACACGGCGGCAAAATAACCCAGATAACCGATCATTTCCGTCAGCGACGGATTCGCATTGTAGCCCAACAACGCCTTCAGGAACTGGCCGACAAGTGATGTTTCGGGTACAAGGGCATTGACATCGTACACGTGCTCCACTACCGACGGGATCCAGCCCAGTTCGTTGAACTCGTGAATGGCATGCCCGGCCAGGCCCGCCGCAAAGACGATCAGCACGATGCTGGTCAGCTGGAAGAAGCGGCGCAGATTCAACTTGATGGCCGTGTCGAACATCAACCAGCCGATGATCACGGCGGCGATCAGGCCCAGCAAACCGCCCAGCCAGCCCAGGATGGGCGCCTCGACGCCGGCGGCCGGCTCGGAGAAATTGACGGCAGTCAGGAACAACGCCAGTTCGATGCCTTCGCGCAGGACCGCCAGAAAGGACACAAAAAACAGCCCCCAGCGCGTGCCGCGCGACAGGGCCGACTTGACATCCGCCTCCAGACCCAGCTGCGTCTGACGGCCCTGTTTCTGCATCCAGAAGATCATCCACGTCAGCACGCCCGCCGCGAACAACATCGTCAGGCCTTCAAATATCTGCTCACCCGCCCCCTCAAACCGCGCGCCCAGCAGATTCAGGACCAACGCCGCGATCACGCTGATCACAGAGGCCGTCCCCACGCCCAGCCATACCCAGGGCGCGCGATCGGTTCGATTCATCTTTCTTAACATCCCCAACACGATGCCGACGATCAACGCCGCTTCAACACCTTCTCGCAGTGCCAACAAAAATCCAGCCAGCATACCGTCTCCTTTACGAAGTGATTGGAAGTAGGTTATACTTAAACACGATAAGTATAATAAAAATTACGCAACGATTTGTCAAGCCGC
>JAUQXD010000981.1 GCA_030834835.1 Thermoflexales bacterium
GCATTGGCGCGGACCTGAACACATAAGTGTTAAGAAATTGTCATTTGATTATTTCAATCTAACAACCCGGCCGGTGCGTATAGATAGGCGATGAGGAAACTGAACTGTGTTGGACTGTAATGCGACCCTGGAACTAATCCCCGCGATGCTGCTGGATGCCCTTGACGCCGACGAGACGGTGGGGGTTCAAGCGCATCTGCGCTATTGCACGAATTGCCGGACCGAGGCCGAATCGTTGCGACCGGTGATTGGCCTGATGGGCATGGCGGCGCCTGACGCGGGCGGGCCGTCGCCCAAAGTTAAGCAGCGCCTGATGACGCAAATCGGTGCGCGCCCGAAGCCGCTAAAGCAGTCTCGCCGCTGGTTCTTCCGCCCGCTGACGATGTTTGCGACGGCGGCGGCCGTTCTGGCGCTAGCGTTTGGGGTATGGGGCTACACCACCCAGGCGCAGTTGACGCAGCAGCAGGCGCGGCTCGATCGGTTGACGCAGCAGCAGGCGGCTTTGCGCCAGTTCATGCTCGATGGTGAGATGCAGCCTGTGCCGATACGCTTCGAGGGTCAGACGAGCGCTACGGCTGTGCTGTACGCCGCAGCCGATCGGGTGGCGATGGCGCTCGGGGGATTGCCGTCGCTCAACGGCGACGAGGTCTAACAGTGCTGGTGGGAGAATACCCGGGACTGGGGTTCGGTGGCGGGCACGGCGTTCAGGGTCGACGAAAAGGGCGCGGGGCTGTGGGTGTGGAAGCGGCCGGAGGGCGGAGACTACGACCAGATGATCATCACTCGCGAGTCGCGCGCGGGGCTGGACAAACACACCGGGCCGCTCATCTTGACGGCCAATCTAAGGTAACTCAACTTCCGAAGTCAACGCGACTTCGGAAGTTTTTATTTCCAGCGGAAGTTTTACTTCCGCCCATTGCGGCGCGGGCACGTCCAGCAGGCCAAAGCCCAGCCGGCCAGTCGGCGTGACGATGGCATACTGATTATCGATCCACGCGACGAAGCCCATGCGCCCGCGCGGCGGACGATTCGTTTCCAAAACGGTACGACCATCCACGCTCAACACCGCCCGATCGATCCGCCACTCGATCGAGTAGGTGTGCCAATCGGGCAGCAGATCGAGCGGCAGCGCCTTTTCTTCGATGCGTAATCCCCGTTGCACGATCGGCCAGATGCGGCGATAAAATCTTTCAGATCGATTCAGCAACATGACCGGAAAGGCCAGCGGGGCCAACGCCAACGCTGATGGGCGCGTGGCGTCGATTGTGGCCGCCTTCCAGCCATAACCGGGTACGTCGAGCGCGAGTTGCATATCGGATGGGGGCGAGGCATAGAAGAACCACAGCGCGCGGGGCAGGGCGGGCGGCCTGCCCGGCGGGCCGCCGCCCGGTGCACAGGGATGATTCCATAGGCCAAAGCCTGCCGTGCCGATAATGCTCGAACTGGAAAAACGGGCTTGCAACGACACGCGGAACGGTGGGCGGTGAGGGAACGATCGGGTTGGCCGATGGCCGTAATCATCTAACTGCGCGTCAGAGTAACGATCGCGCGTGGCGTTCGGCAATAGCAAACGATCACCATCAATTTGGCCGCTTCCGGCGAAAAAAGGTTTGAGTTGGAGCATGGCAGATTATCCTTGCACGAGGCCGATTGTACCTCAAACCAATCTGGATTGTTGGCCGAAAACCTGTTATATTGGCGACCGGAACCTCGACGCTGAGTGAGCGCGGGCAAAGGGATATGACGATATGGCGTTGATCAGTCTTCAAGAAGTAAGCTTGGGCTTTGGCGGGCCGCTGCTACTTGAACAGGTAAACCTACAAATCGAAGCGGGCGAACGTGTGGGCCTCTTAGGTCGCAACGGGGTGGGCAAGTCCTCGCTGCTGAAATTGGTCAACGGTGATGTGCTGCCCGACAGTGGCACCATCGCGCGCCAGCAAAATCTGCGCGTAGCCTATCTACCTCAAGAAGTGCCGCAGGACGTGACCGGCAGCGTGGCGGACATCGTCGCGAGTGGCCTGGAATCGTTGCCCGCGACGTTCGATGATGAACACGCCGGGCAGGAATGGCAGCGCCAGTTGCAAGTGGCGCAAGTGCTCTCGCGGATGCAACTCGATCCGGCCGCGCAGTTTGACGTGTTGTCGGCAGGCCTGAAGCGCCGGGTGATTCTGGCGCGCGGTCTGGCCCGCAAGCCCGATCTGCTGCTGCTGGACGAACCGACCAATCACCTCGACATCGACGCGATCGACTGGCTGGAAGATTTTCTCAAGCGTTGGGGCGGCACGCTGTTGTTCATCACGCACGATCGGGTCTTCTTGCAACATCTGACCACGCGCATCATCGAGTTGGATCGCGGCCGGTTGTTCGATTGGGACTGCGACTACACCACGTTTCTGGAACGCCGCGATGCGCGGCTGGCGGCGGAAGAGGCGCAAAACACCGTCTTCGACAAGAAACTGGCGCAAGAGGAAGCGTGGATTCGCCAGGGCATCGAAGCGCGCCGCACCCGCAATGAGGGCCGCGCGCGCGCCCTCAAACGCCTGCGCGAAGTGCGACGTGAACGCCGCGAGCAAGCGGGCACCGTGCGCATGCAAATCCAAGCGGACAAGCGCTCCGGCAAGCTGGTGATCGAAGCGGAGAACGTCAGTTATGCCTTCGATGACCAACCGGTCGTACAGGACTTTTCGACGACGATTCAGCGCGGGGACAAGGTCGGCATCATCGGGCCGAATGGCTCGGGCAAGACCACGCTCCTGCGCCTCCTGATCGGCGAGCTGCTCCCGCAGCAGGGTGAAATCCGTCACGGCACCAATCTTGAGATCGCCTACTTCGATCAACTGCGCGCCCAACTGGATGAGACCAAATCCGTGCTGGAAAATGTGGGGCAGGGTCGCGATACCATTACCATCAACGGCAAGGCACGCAACGTCATCGCCTATCTGGAGGACTTCCTGTTCACGCGCGATCGCGTCCGTGCGCCGATCAAGGCGCTGTCCGGCGGCGAGCGCAATCGACTATTGCTGGCGCGGGTCTTCGCGCAGCCGACTAATCTGCTGGTGTTGGATGAGCCGACCAACGACCTCGATCTTGAGACGCTGGAAGTGCTGGAGGACCTGCTGCTAGACTATCCCGGCACGCTGTTGCTGGTCAGCCACGATCGCGCTTTCCTGAATAACCTGGTCACCAGCACGTTGATTCTGGATGATGCCGGACATGTCAGCGAATTCGTCGGCGGCTACGACGATTGGCAGCAGCAAAGAGAACAATCCGTTGCGGCCGTCTCCAAACCGATTAAGCCGGTTTCCAGCCCTGCGACCGAAGCGGCCACTGACGCTCCAGCCTCGCCCCGCAAACTAAGTTACAAAGAGCAGCGCGCGCTTGAGGCGCAACAACGCGAACTGGCTGAACTGCCGCACACGATCGAAAAACTGGAAATCGAACAGCACCGCCTCTCGGCTGCGATGGCTGAGCCGGCGTTTTATCAACGCGATCGAGCAGAAATCGCTCAGGCCGTGCAGCAACTCAAAGGCCTGGAAGATCAATTGGCCGCGGCCTATCAGCGGTGGGTGGAATTGGAGACCTGATCGGTAGCGGGAAGTGGTAACATTTGACTGATAAATCGTGCTGCGCGTGATATAATAGCCGCGCAATCCATTTCGATCAACGGAGAATAGCATGCCGGTTGAAATTACGTGGTTAGGTCACAGTTGTTTTCGCTTGCGCGATCGGGCGGCCACGGTCGTCACTGATCCCTATGGCAAAGACATCGGCTTGATTCTGCCGCGCGTGCGGGCGGACATCGTAACGATCAGCCACGACGCCGACGATCACAACTACGTCAAGGGCGTCAGAGGCGATTTTCGCGTGCTGGCCGGGCCGGGCGAATACGAAGTCTCTTCGGTGTTTGTGACCGGGTTGGAACTGCGCGGCAGCAAAAAGAAAGAGGTCGCGGTCGGGCCGCGCAACACTGTCTTCCTGTTTGAATTCGACGATCTGACCGTGTGTCATCTGGGAGACCTGAACATCGTGCCGACTCAGGCTCAGGTGGAGGAGGCGCTGGGCGCGGTGGATGTGCTGTTGATTCCGGTGGGCGGCGAAGAGACGCTCAATGCGTCACAAGCCTCGGAAGTGGTCAGCCTGCTGGAGCCGCACATCGTCATCCCCATGCACTATCACGTGCCCGAAGTGACGATGAACCTCGATCCGGTAGGGAAGTTCCTCAAGGAAATGGGCCTGGACAAGGTCGCGCCGCAAGAAGCGCTGAAGGTCAGCCGCAGCGGCTTGCCGGACGAAACGCAAATCGTGCTGCTGGAACTCAAGAGCAAAGACGAAGCATGATGACTCGTTATCTGCGTCTGATCTCGCTGGTGGTGATGATCGGGTTGTTGGCGGCCTGCAATACCACGCCGCCTTCGCCGGTGGAGGAAGGCAAGGCCGCGCTGGCGGCTAAAGATTCCGCTAAAGCGATTGCCGCACTAGAGAAAGCCATCGCGGCTGAACCGGGCAATGCGGCGGCGCACATCCTGCTGGGCCAAGCCTATTTCCGGGCCGGCCCCGAACGCAAAGACGATGCCGAAAAGCAATTCTCGGCTGGTTTCACACTCGATCAAGCCGCGGCCTTAACGGCCGATGCCACTGCCGAAGAGCAATTTCTGGCGGGCAATGCGCACGCCTCGTTGGGCCAGTTTGAACAGGCGCTCAGCGCCTATGAGGCGACGCTAAAGCTTCAGCCGGATAAGGCCGGGGCATTCACCAACATCGGTGTGGTGTATTATCAGACCAACAGACTCGACGATGCCATCGGGCAGTTCAAGAAGGCGCTGGAACTCGATCCGAAGGATGCCGAAACGCACTATTTGCTCGGCGCGGCCTACGTTCAGAAGGACAATCTGCCCGAAGCCGAAGCCGAGTTCAATACAGCGCTCGGCTTGAAGCCGGAACTTGCACCAGCGCACATCGGTCTGGGCAATATCTATCTGCTCGGCCAGCAGTACGATCAGGCGATTGCTTCACTGGAGAAGGCGCTGGCGATTCAGGCCGACTCGCCCGAGGCGCTGTTCGCGATCGGGCAAGCCTATGCGGCGGCTGGCCGCACGCCCGACGCCATCGCCGCGCTGACGAAGTGTGTGTCGCTCAATCCGCCCGAACCCTTCCGCTCCAAAGCTCAGGAGATTTTGCAGCAGCTCAGCGCGCCAAAGTAATTGACTGTGGGCGTATGGTAGAATCTCCAGAGTGAGGACAATATCATGGTTAAACTGCTAATGAGCTGGGACATTCAGTCGGGGCGGGAAGCCGAGTATTTTCAGTTCATCATCCAAGAGTTTGTGCCCGGCCTGTTGAAGTTGGGCTTGCAGCCGACCGAAGTCTGGTTCACGGCCTTTGGTGACTGTCCGCAGATTCAGGCGGGCGGCCTGGCACCCGATGTGGCGACCATTCAGAACATCGTCGGCGGCCCGGACTGGGGCGAACTGCGCAACAAGCTTGAGGAGTATGTGACCGGTTATCAGCAGAAGGTCATCTCCGCTGAAGGCGGCTTTCAACTGTAGAGTGTGAAGCGGCTGAGAGACACCCTTTAGACTCAAACGTAATCGGGTCAGGTATATGCCTGACCCGATTTTGCTGTCTGTACAGGAAAAGTTTCAGTCTGGTGAGGTGTTGGACGGCGTGCTGGCTGACGCTGATTCGGCTTTTGGCGCGTCACTGGCGGCTGGCGCAGCCGCAGGCGCATCGGCTTTGGTCGTGTCTGGTTTATCGGCCCCTTTGGGCGCGGGTTTGCTGGTCGGTGAACTCGATCGGGAATCGGTGACGTACCAACCCGAGCCTTTGAACACAATCCCGGTAGCGTGAATCACACGGCGCAACTGACCCTGGCATTTGGGGCAGACCTTCAGCGGCGCATCGCTGAACTTCTGAATGACCTCTAAGTGATTGTTGCACTGTTGGCAACGATAGACGTACGTTGGCATGGTAAATCCTCCACTCAAGTAAGCGGGCGGATTATACTTCTCTCAATGGGCAATCGCAAGGGTGCGAATTCACCAACCTAGGGCAATTGCATCTTATTGGGTCAGCAACGCGAGCAGATAGTCGTGATCCCAAGCGGCCTTGAGGCGTTTGTTCTGCGTACCCAGTTTGGTGGTTTTGTCCTGTTTCAGTAAATTGAGTGCGAT
>JAUQXD010000982.1 GCA_030834835.1 Thermoflexales bacterium
CTCGATGGTGAAGACCATCCCCGTGCGCAACTTCATCCCCGTGCCGCGCTTGCCGATGTGTAACACCGTCGGCGCTTCGTGGAGCTCACGGCCCAGGCCGTGCCCGGTATATTCACGCACTACGGAAAAGCCATTTGCCTCAACGTGTCGTTGAATGGCACAGCCGATGTCGCCCAACCGCCCGCCGTCGCGGGCCTCTTGTATCGCCAATTCCAGACTGCGCCGCGTAACGTCCATCAACTTCTGAGTCACGTCGTTGACCTTGCCCACGGCATAGGTCATGCACGAATCGCCGCACCAGCCTTTGTACTGCACGCCGATGTCCACGCCGATGATGTCGCCCTCTTTTAAGACTTGCTTGGCGCTGGGAATGCCGTGGCAGATCACCTCATTGACGGAGGCGCAGATCGTCGCGGGAAAGGGCGGTATATCGCGCGCGCCGTGCGGAATGTAGCCTTTGTACAGCGGAATCGCCCCATGCTTGCGAATATACTCTTCAGCCATGCGATCGAGATCGAGCGTGGTCACGCCGGGCACGACGTGCGGGCGCAACACCTCAAACGTCTCGGCGACCAGTCGCCCCGCCTCGCGCATGATGGCAATTTGCTGCGGCGTTTTTAATTCAATAGCCATTCAAATACTCCGTGCAATGCACAATTCCCAATGCTCAATGCACAATTGATGGCTGTAATGACATTGTACATTGAGCATTGTTCAGTCTTCGCCTACCTTCAAAATCGCCATAAACGCTTCTTGCGGAATCTCCACGTTGCCTACCATGCGCAGGCGTTTCTTGCCGGCCTTCTGCTTCTCCAGCAGTTTGCGCTTGCGGGTGATGTCGCCGCCATAGCACTTGGCTAAAACGTCTTTGCGCTGCGCTCGAACGTTGGCGCGCGAGATAATCTTGCCGCCGACGGCAGCCTGAATAGGCACGATGAACATCTGCGACGGGATGAGCTCCTTCATCTTGGAGACGAGCGAGCTGCCCCGGTTGTACGCCGAATCCCGATGGACGATCGTGGCGAGGGCGTCTACTGTCACTTCGTTCACCAGGATATCCATCTTGACCAAATCTTCGGGTCGATACTCCAGGAACGAATAGTCCATCGAGGCGTAGCCGCGCGTGCGGCTCTTCAGTTGATCGTGAAAGTCCACAATCACTTCGGACAGCGGCAGCGCGTAAGTAATCATCACGCGCGCCGGATCGAGGTATTCCAGTTCTTTCTGTTCCCCGCGCCGCTTGATGACCAGTTCCATCACGGCCCCCACGAACTCGGTCGGTGTGAAGATTTGTACCTTCATCCACGGCTCGCGAATCTCGTCGATCAGCGAGGGATCGGGGAGTTGCGCAGGCGCATCGATCACGATGGTTTCGCCGGTGCGCATCAGCACTTCGTATTCCACGCTGGGCGCGGTCGCCAGGATGTCCAGATCGTATTCGCGTTCCAATCGCTCCTGGATAATCTCCATGTGGAACAGGCCCAGAAAGCCGCAGCGAAAACCGAAGTTCAACGCTTGCGACGTTTCCGGCTCATAAACGAGTGAGGCATCGTTGAGTTGCAGTTTCTCCAGCGCGTCTTTCAACAGCGGATAATCATCCGTCTCGACCGGATAGATACCGGCAAACACCATCGGCTTGACGGGGCGGTAGCCGGGCAGGGGCGATGCTGTGGGATTATCCGCCGCCGTGATCGTGTCGCCGACGTGGCAATCGCGGATGGTCTTCATACCGGTCGCGATGTAGCCCACCTCGCCCGCTTCCAGTTGGCCGGTCGCCTTCATCGTGGGTGCGAAGATACCGATCTCCATCGGGTCCGCTTCGACGCCGGTCGCCATCATTCTGATCTTTGTTTTGAGATCGATCGTGCCGTCCATCACGCGCACATAGGCAATCACGCCTTTGTAGGTGTCGTAGTGCGTGTCGAAGATCAACGCGCGCGGCGCGCCGTCCGGCGGGCCTTTGGGCGGCGGCACATCACGCACCAGCGCTTCCAGCAGATCGTCGACGCCGACGCCTTCTTTGGCCGACACACGCAGGATGTCTTCCGGCTTGCCGCCCAGGATGTGCGTGATCTCGGCCGCCACTTCATCAGGACGCGCCGAGGCCAGATCGATCTTGTTGAGGATGGGCACAATGCTGAGGTCGGCGTCGATGGCGAGGTAGAGATTCGCCAGCGTTTGCGCTTCCACGCCCTGCGTCGCATCGACGACGAGGATGGCGCCTTCACAGGCGTACAGCGCGCGACTGACCTCGTAGGTGAAGTCCACGTGGCCAGGCGTATCGATCAGGTTCATCTCGTACTCCTGACCGTCGTGTGCCGTGTACCGCATGCGTACCGCCGAAGCCTTGATCGTGACGCCCTTTTCGCGTTCCAGGTCCATCGAGTCCAGCACTTGCGCGCTCATCTCGCGCGCGGTCAGCGTGCCGGTGTGTTCCAACAGCCGATCGGCCAGCGTGGATTTGCCGTGATCGACGTGAGCAATGATACAGAAATTTCGGATGTGTTGTTCGTCCATAGCGGAGAGATTATACCGCAAACGAATGAGACCTGATAGGCTTTTGAATCTATCAGGTCCCGACTATCACAGAATCGCTCACAGCGGGGTCTACATCGGAAACACCGCCGGGGACGGCGGCTTGAGCGCCACGCGGCACAAAATCCGTTAGTCTACGCCCCGCTTAGCAGCGCGGCCAGTTGCGCCGTCTGCGAACTGTGGATCAGCGCCTGCACTTCAT
>JAUQXD010000983.1 GCA_030834835.1 Thermoflexales bacterium
GGCCGGCCCGACGAATGGCGACATCGTGTTGCGCGACGGCAAGACCACACCGCGAGCGGTGGGCATCGTGCACTGCGTGGGCAGCCGCGATCGCAACTACAACAACTACTGCTCCGCGATCTGCTGCATGCAGAGCCTGAAGTTTGCGCACCTGGTCCACGAGCGCACCGGTGCGACGGTCTACAACTTCTACATCGACATGCGCACCCCGGCCAAAGCGTATGACGAATTCTATCAGCGCGTGATGGAGGAAGGGACGTTGTTTGTGCGCGGGCGTGTGGCCGAAGTGACCGATGCGGCTCGCAAGCCGACCGAAGAAGGCCGTTTGATCATTCAGGTCGAAGACACGCTGGCGGGCAAGCAGCGCCGCATCCCGGTCGATATGGTGATCCTCTCGGCGGGTATGGAGCCGCGCGCCGATGCCAAAGAAACGGCCCACAAATTCGGCATTTCGTGCAGCGCCGATGGCTGGTTTACCGAGAAGCATCCCAAGCTCGATCCGGTCGCGACGATGACCGAAGGTATCTACATCGCCGGCTGTGTGACCGGCCCGAAGGATATTCCGGCGACCGTGGTACAGGGAGCCGCGGCGGCGGCGCGCGTGCTGGGCAAGATCGAGCAGAAGGAAATCTCGATCGAGCCGGTGCGGGCCTCGGTCGATCAAGATAAGTGCTCGGGCTGTCGCATTTGCAACAACCTGTGCCCGTTCAACGCGATCACGTTCCTGGCCGATCGCATGGTCACGGAGATCAACCCCGCGCTGTGTCAGGGCTGCGGCACGTGTGTGGCGGCCTGCCCGGCGGGTGCGATCAGCGGCAGCGGCTTCAGCAACGAGCAAATCTTGAGGCAAATCGACGGCCTGCTGATGTTGAATCTGGAATACGCGCAGCCGGAATATGCGTTCGCATGATCACGCAACACGCAATACGCAGCCCGTGTTTCGTGGTGCGTGATGCGTGAAGCAGGAGATAAAGACATGAGCGACAACGAACACTTCGAGCCGGTCATCATCGGCTTTACCTGCAACTGGTGCAGCTATCGCGCCGCTGATCTGGCGGGCACGGCGCGCGTGAAGTATCCGCCTAACGTGCGCCTGATTCGCTTGATGTGCAGTGGCCGCCTCGATCCGACGTTTATCATCAAGGCGCTGGCGGGCGGCGCGGATGGGGTGATGATCACCGGCTGTCATCCGGGCGAGTGCCACTACCTTGAGCAGAATTACAAAGCGCTGCGCCGCTACATGCTGTTGAAACGGACGCTGAAGCAAATGGGCCTTGAGCCGGAGCGCGTAAAGTTGGTCTGGGCCAGCGCCGCCGAAGGCGTGAAGTTAGCGCACGAGATTACGACGTTGGTCGAGGAGATCCGCGCGCTTGGCCCGCTGCACTGGGGCTATCTGCCTAACGGACAGCAGCATCAGACGCAAGAACACGCGGCGTTTGAAAGGCAGGAGGTGGCGGCATGACGGGCAAACCTAAATTCGCGATGTACTGGGCCGCGTCGTGCGGCGGCTGCGAGATCGCCGTACTCAACATTGGCGAGAAGATTCTGGATGTCGACGCCAACTTCGACGTGGTCTTCTGGCCGGTGGCGATGGACGCCAAGTACAAAGACGTCGAAGCGATGGAGGACGGCTCGATCTTGCTGTGCCTCTTCAACGGCGGCATGCGCACCCACGAGAATGAAGAGATGGCGAAGTTGCTGCGTCGCAAGAGCAAGATTCTCGTCTCGTTTGGCTCGTGCGCGACCGAAGGCTGCATCCCCGGTCTGGCCAATCTGTGCGCACCGAGCGAAATTTTTGAGACAGCGTATAACACGGTCAGCACAGATAATCCCGGCCACATCATTCCGCTGTCGTCGTTTACCGTGCCTGAAGGTGAACTGACTATTCCGCAGTTCAATCCCGTCTTGAAAACGCTGGCGCAAGTGGTGCCGGTCGATTACTACATGCCCGGCTGTCCGCCTGAATCGCACCAGATTGCGGCGGTGATCGATCTGGTAATCAAGGTGCTGCATGGCGAAGCACAACTGCC
>JAUQXD010000984.1 GCA_030834835.1 Thermoflexales bacterium
CTGGAACAGATCGAGCGGCATTTAGGCTGGAACGTCACCGCCGTGATTCCCAGTGATCCGGTCGCCATGGCGCTGGCGCTGAATCAAGGCCAGCCGATCGTGATGCGTGATCGCAATCACCCGATTTCAAAGGCCATTATCAAGTTGGCGCGCTATCTGGGCACGGAACCAACGAGCGGTTCGCCGCAAACGTCTACACCCAACTCACCCGCGCCAGTGCCTGGCCAGCGTCCGGTCACCGACTGGCTGACACGCCTGATGCCAGGTCAGGCCCCAGGCTAGAGGAGCCGTTTTCATGGAAATCCCGCTGCTCATCGGCTTGCTCATCGCGCTCGCCATTCTGGCAATCTTCGTCGGTCTGGGCCGCGCGATCGAGGTGCCGGCGTCCAATCGGTTGGAGGATTACCTCAGCGATCAGCTGCCCGGTCGGGGCACGCTGTCGGCGGTTCGCGCCCGCCGCAGCAGCGCCGGTGATCTGGTGCTGGGCGTCGATAAACTGGTCCGATCAGCTTCGGCGGGTGAGAAACTGGCGAGCCTGCTGCGACAGGCCGATCTGCAAGTGACCACCACCGAGTATCTGGCCCTGTGGCTGGCGGCCATCGCGCTGGGTCTGATCGCCGGGATTCTGTTGACCAATCAATGGATCGCGGCCATATTGTGCGGCCTGATCGGCGTGATTGTACCCTATCTACTCTTGCGTACTCGCCAGAGCGCGCGCTTGCGAGACTTCAACAATCAATTGCATACAGTGCTCATGCAGCTATCGGGTTCGATGCGAGCGGGGTACGGTCTGCAACAGGCCATCGACTTTGTCGCGCACGAGATGCCCGCCCCGGCGGGCAAGGAATTTACCCAGGTGCTGCGCGACATCCGGCTGGGCCAGGCCACCATGGATGCGCTGGAAAGCATGACCGAGCGTGTGCCCAGTGATGATCTGCGGTTGATCGTCACCGCCATCCGCATTCACTACGAAGTGGGCGGCAACCTGGCCGAGATTCTGGAGAACGTCAGCGAGACGATCCGGGAGCGCGTGCGCATCAAAGGTGAGCTGCGCGCCCTGACCGCGCAGCAGCGCATGGCCGGCTATGTGTTGGCCGCGCTGCCCATCATCGTTTTCCTGTTGTTGATGGTGTTGAATCCCAGTTATGAATCGCGCCTGTTTATGCCGGGGCCAACGCTGTGCATTCCCATCGGCGCAATCGTGATGATGGTCAGCGGCTTTCTCATTATTCGCCGGCTGATTCAGTTGGAAGTGTAAGCGGAGCGAGTGGAATGCCGTACAACATATTGTTGGGTATTGCAGTGAGTTTGAGCGTGCTGTTCTTCTGGTTCGGGCGGCGCTTCTCCCGACCGGAGACGACCGGCGACGATCAACTGGCGCGTTTCCTCAGTGATGATCCAGCTGCCGCTGTGCTGGAATCATACGCCTTCACGGCCAATGCGCCCGGTTTTCGCGAGCGGGTGTTAGTCCCGCTGTGGCGCGCCCTGCTGCAGCGGCTGGGCCGCCTGACACCCGGTTACAACGTCGAGGCGCTGACCCAGCGGCTGGAGACGGCCGGCCGACCCTACGGCTTGAATGTACTGAACTTCCTCGGCTTAAAGTTCATCGCGGCGGTGATCGGCGGTTTGCTGGGCTTCTTGATCTTCGATGTGCTGCTGCATCAACCCACGCTCATCAGCCTGTTGTTCCTGCTAATCTTTATGATCATCGGCTTCTATGTGCCCAACTTCTGGTTGAGCGGCGTCATTCGCAATCGTAAACGCATGATCGTGCGAGCGTTGCCCGACGCGCTGGATATGATCGTGGTGTGCACCGAGGCCGGACAAAGCTTCGATCAGGCGCTGCGTCGCGTGGGCGAATACTGGCGCAACGCGCTCACCGATGAATTTGCCCGCATCCTGACGGAAGTCCGCTTTGGCCGCACCCGGCGCGAAGCGTTGCTGTCGGCTTCGCAGCGCATTCAACTCACCGAGATGTCCAACCTGATCGCGGCCGTGATTCAGGCCGATGAGTTGGGCGTGAGCATCGGCAAAGTGCTGCGTGTGCAGGCGGATCAACTGCGCACGATCCGCCGTCAGCGCGCCGAGGAACTAGCGCATCAGGCCGCGATCAAGCTGCTCTTTCCGCTGGTTTTTCTGGTGTTTCCATCGATGCTGGCGGTGCTGCTGGGGCCGGCCATTCCGTTGATCATGGAGACGTTCGGCAGTATTGGCGGGGGCTAGGCCATTCGACTTTTAAGGAAGCGACCGCATGGAAAACGATCCGCTGTATCAGCAGGGGCTGAAGCATTTTGGGCTGGGCCAATGGTCGGAAGCGGTGGCGTGCTTCACGCAGCTGCAGGTGAACCATCCCGACGATGCGCGCGTCAGGCAATTCCTGGACACGGCCCGGTTGCGCGCCGCCGCCGACACCGGCCTGCAGCGCAGCGCTCAGGCGCAGGCGCGATCGGGTTGGGTGACCATCGCTTC
>JAUQXD010000985.1 GCA_030834835.1 Thermoflexales bacterium
CGCGAACTGAGCACCTTCTGCAGGGTGCCCCAGCGCTGCTTGAGCTGCGCCCGCGCCACGTCGGTCAGGTCGCGCGTCTTGGCCTCGAACCATTGATCGACCTTGTCGGGTGAGGTGAGGGTCTGATCGATGTCGCGGGCTTCGTAGCGTAGGTCGAGCACCACTTTGTCCTGCACGGCTTCGTCGTATTTGTAGGTGTGAATGTAGCGGCCAAATACTTCGAGGCTGGTTTGCTTATCGGCTTTGAGCAGGGGCGTGCCCGTGAAGCCGAAGAACACCGCATCGGGCAGGATGGCCTTCATCGCGCGGTGCAGATCGCCCGATTGGGTGCGGTGGCACTCATCGACATAGACGTAGAGATCGCCTTTGGCCTTGAAGCCGGGCGGCAGATGGCTTTGAATATCTGCGACGTAGCCCGCGATGTCGCCTTCTTCGCGGCCCGCGAATTTATGGATGAGCGAGCAGATGAGCCACGGCGCAGCAGCGTTGAGTTTGGTGACGAGGTCTTGCGCACTCTTGGTGCGATAGATTTCTTCGTTGACGCCGGTGAACACTTGCTCGATCTGTTGGTCCAACTCCGTCCGATCGGTGATGATGAGCACGCGGGCGTCTTTCACCTGCTCGCGCAGCCACTTGGTGAGCCAGACCATCGTCAGGCTTTTGCCGCTGCCCTGCGTGTGCCAGATGATGCCGCCTTCGCGCCGCCGCGCATGATCTTGCGCGGCCTTCACGCCGAAGTATTGATTGTGCCGGCAGAGTTTCTTGGTGCCGGCATCGAAGACGATGAAGTCGTGAATGATTTCGAGGAAGCGCACTTTCGCGCAGAGTTGGCGCAACCCCCGATCGAGTGGATTTTCGATTGGGCTGGGTTCTTTCCACGTGAGGGTGTACTTTTCCTTCGTCTCGATCGTGCCGTAGCGCAGCCCCTCGGTATCGTTGCCCGCCAGGATGAGTTGCTGCGTGGCGAAGAACGGGCGGATGAACCTGGCCTGTTGATTGTCAAGGTTCTGGCGGATGCCTTCACTGACGGAGACGGTGGAGCGCTTGAGTTCCAGCACGCCCAGCGCAATGCCGTTGACGTACAACACGATGTCGGGGCGCTTGGTATGCTCTCCGGCGATGGTCACTTCTTCCGCAATGGCGAAGTGATTGTTGAGCGGATGCTGCCAGTCGATGAGGAAAACGGTCTCGGTATTTTCGCCCGCTTCGGGTTTGACGTGCACGCCGTAACGCAAGGGGCTGTACACTTCTTTGTTGAGATCATAGAGGCTTTTGGTCTGATCGCCCGCCGCCTTGTTGAGTTCATACAGGGCGCGGTTGATGAGCACATCGCTGTAGCCCTGCTGTTTCAGGTAGGCGCGCAGGGTGTCTTCTTCGATGTTGCGATTGCCCAATCGGACTTCCCAGTTGCCGAGGTAGTCGTAGCCGAGTTGATCGCGGAACAGTTTGACGATCCGGTTTTGGGTAGCGCGTTCGATCTGGCCGACTTTGCTCATAGAGGCGCACCTTGTTCCAACGGCCATGCAGGCGATTGAAACACCTGCACTGCACCGCAGACGGTTGCGTGCGGTGCACGTGTCGCGCCTCGCAGGCTAAAGCCGATCGTCGGCCTACGCCGACGGGTTCAGGATTACACGCCCACGCAGGCTTTAGCACCCGCAGCGAAGCGGAGTGGTGTGGGCGATCAGCGGAACGCTCAGCAGGCGCGAATTCGATTCGCTAGCCCTTAATGTGCCGACGCGGGCTGGACGGACTTTGAGGCTGAGGGCTTCCGAGACTTAGCAGCCTTCCTCGGCTGGTCCGGTACCTGCAACAAGACCTCGCTCGGAATGCCGAGGCCGGTGTGCAAGGCGCGGATCATCGCCACGCTCAAGGGCCGTTTGCGGTTGAGCACTTCGGAAACTTTGCTTTGGTTGCCGATGAACGGCTCCAGGTCTTTGCGCGTCAAGCCCTGCTGCTCCATGCGGAATTTGATCGCTTCCACCGGATCGGGCAAGCCAATCGGAAAGTGTTCCTGCTCGTAATTCTCAATCAGCACCGCAAACAGTTCCAGTTCTTCCGCTTGCGGAGTGCTCGGCTGCGCGTTCATGAGGGTTTCCAGATGGGCGAGCGCGGCGCGATAGTCGGCCTGTGTTTTGATGACTTTAGGCTTCATCAGATTTTCTCCGCGTCGATTTTGTCGTAGGCTTTGTGCGTACCGACAAAGCGAATGTAGACGACCTGCGTATTGTAATGAATCTGCACTACCAGCCGATAGTGGCCGCCTTTGATGTTGAACACCACGCGATTCCCAACGAGAAAATCCGCCGACCGGTAACGGGCTTTGATGTCGTTCGGCGAGCGCCAGCGGGCGTGCTCGGCTTCTTTGAACCACACCTTGAGCGCGTCTTCCGTGTCGGGATGCTGCCGCCAGAATTGAGACAGCTTTTGCCGGGTGATGACGTGCATGGCTTATTTTATCCCATTTTGGGAAGTCCGTAAAGGCAGCGGATAATGGGCCTTGTCCGTATGCTCATGACAGGTTATGCAGCGTCTGATACCACGTAATCCAGTGATTCAGT
>JAUQXD010000099.1 GCA_030834835.1 Thermoflexales bacterium
GTGTATGGCGCATTCGGCTTCATCGTGATGCTGGCGCTGGGGCTGCGCACGTCGTTGTTAGCGGGCATTCTGGTGCTGACGCTGCTCGAACTGCCGATCATGGTCCGCGCGATGGACGAAGTGATTCGCACCATGCCGATCGAGTTAGCCGAAGCCTCCTACGCGCTTGGCGCAACCCGCCTGGAGACGGCGCTGAAAGTGATCGTGCGACAGGCGCTGCCCGGCATCGTGACGGCGATTCTGCTGGCGTTCGGGCGCGGCATCGGCGATGCGGCCTCGGTGTTGTTTACGGCCGGCTATACCGATCGATTGCCGGATTCGCTGTTGCGGCCGGCGGCCTCGCTGCCGTTGGCGGTATTCTTTCAGTTAGGCACAGCCATTCCCGAAGTGCAGCAGCGCGCGTATGCGTCGGCGTTGATCTTGACGGCGATTGTATTGATCGTGAGTCTGGGGTCGCGCTGGCTGGCGCGGCGCTTGTCGAAGTATGTGGTGAAATGACACCCTCACCCCGGCCCTCTCCCAAATGGAGAGGGAGGGAGATAAACATGGACGCACATATTCAAGTTCGAGAATTAAATGTGGAGTACGGCGGGCATCCCGCGTTGAAGAATGTCTCGGTAGAGATACCCAAAGGACAGATTACGGCCATCATGGGGCCGTCAGGCTGCGGCAAGACGACGCTGCTGAAGAGCATGAATCGCTTGCTGGAAGTACACGACGGCGCGCGCATCACCGGTCAGGTGTTGATCGACGAGGTGGATATTTATGATCCCGCAGTCGATGTGACTGACATCCGCAAGAAGACGGGGCTGTTGGCGCAGCGACCGTATCCGCTGCCGATGTCGATCTATGACAACGTGGCGTACGGCATGAAGATTCATGGCCTGAAGAAAGGCAAAGACCTCGACGGGGCCGTGCGGCATTATCTGGAGATGGCGGGTTTGTGGGATGAAGTAAAAGATCGCTTGAAGTCACCGGCTACCCGATTGTCCATCGGGCAGCAACAGCGACTATGTCTGGCGCGCGGCCTCGCCGTGGAGCCGGAGATTCTGCTGGGCGACGAACCGACCTCGGCGCTCGATCCGATCTCGGCGCAGCACATCGAGGGTCGCTTGCACGAGTTGAAGCAGCAGTACACCATCGTGCTGGTGACGCACACGCTGCGGCAGGCGAAGCGCCTGGCCGATTACGTGATCTTCATGTATCTGGGCGAAGTGGTGGAGCAAGGCCCGGCACGCGAGGTGTTTGATCACCCGCGTGAGGAGCGGACGAAGGCGTTTATCAATGGAGCGATTGGGTGAGTGATAAGTGACGAGTGACGAGTGAGGCGATTTGACACGAGTGATGTAGTTCAGCGACAAATACAAACAAATTACAGAGACACGGCGATCTCGTATTGAGGACTCCGTGTCTCTCTTTCTATGTGGTAAGATGAAATCTGACATATCTGGGAGGCGGCGATAATGGAAACGATCGAGTCCCAAATCGATGTGAATGATCCGCAGTTCAAAGAGAATGCGGCGTATCATCGTCTGCTGGCCGAGGAACTGCGGGAGCGGTTGAAGACGGCGCGGCAGGGCGGCGGGCCGAAGTATCAGCAGCGGCAGCGCGAGCAGGGCAAGTTGTTCGTGCGCGATCGGATCGATAAACTGCTCGATCAAGGCTCGGCGTTTCTGGAGTTGTCGCCGCTGGCCGCATTTGAGATGTATCACAACGAAGCGCCGTGCGCGGGCGTGGTGACGGGCATCGGGCGGGTAAGCGGCCGCGAGTGTCTCATCGTGGCGAACGATGCGACGGTGAAAGGCGGCACGTACTATCCGCTGACGGTGAAGAAGCACCTCCGCGCGCAGCAAGTGGCTGAGGAGAACAACTTGCCGTGCATTTACCTCGTCGATTCGGGCGGGGCGTTTTTGCCGATGCAGGACGAGGTCTTTCCCGACGTGGATGACTTTGGCCGTATCTTCTACAATCAGGCGCGGATGTCGGCGAAGAAGATTCCGCAGATCGCGGCGGTGATGGGTTCGTGCACGGCGGGCGGGGCGTATGTGCCCGCGATGAGCGACGAGACCGTGATCGTGAAGGGCACGGGCACGATCTTTCTGGGCGGGCCGCCGCTGGTGAAAGCGGCGACGGGCGAAGAAGTCACAGCCGAAGAACTGGGTGGGGCCGATGTGCATACGCGCCGATCGGGTGTGGCCGATCACTTTGCGGACGATGACGACCATGCGATCGAGATCGTGCGCGGCATCGTGGAGACCTTGAACGCCAGAAAATCAATCGGGTTGGATATGAGAGCGCCCGAGCCGCCCCTGTATGATCCGAGTGAACTGTATGGCATTTTGCCCGCCTCTTTTCGAGAAGCGTATGACGTTCGCGAAGTCATCGCGCGGCTCGTCGATGGGAGTAAGTTTAGAGAATTTAAGGCGCTATACGGCACGACGCTGGTGTGCGGCTTTGCGCGGATCGAGGGTCTGCCGATCGGAATCGTGGCGAACAACGGCGTGCTGTTCAGCGAATCGGCCTTGAAGGGCACGCACTTCATCGAGTTGTGCACGGCGCGCGGCATTCCGCTGTTGTTTTTGCAGAATATCACGGGCTTCATGGTGGGCCGCGCTTACGAGGCGGGCGGCATCGCCAAAGATGGTGCGAAGATGGTGCATGCGGTGGCGAACGCCAACGTGCCCAAATTTACCGTCATCATCGGCGGGTCGTTTGGCGCGGGCAATTACGGGATGTGCGGGCGCGCGTATGGGCCGCGCCTGTTGTGGATGTGGCCGAACGCCCGCATCAGCGTGATGGGCGGCGAGCAGGCGGCGAATGTGCTGTTGACCGTGAAGCAGGAACAACTGGCGCGCACGCATCATGTGCTGCTGAACGAAGAACAGCAGATCGAGTTCAAGCAACCGATTCTGGAGAAGTACGAGCGCGAGGGCAGCCCGTATTATTCGACGGCGCGGCTGTGGGACGACGGGATTCTGGACCCGATCGAGACACGGCGCGTCATCGGGCTGGCGTTGAGCGCGAGCCTGAATGCGCCCATAGCGAAAACGGAATACGGTGTGTTTAGAATGTAGTGGGTAATGAGATAGTTGAGGATGGTAAATTGGAAGATTGGTAGAGCGGTAAATTGGTAGAGTGGTAGATTGGTAAATTGGTGGGTTGGCTGATTGGTGAAGGAGTAGGCGAGAAAACCGGCTTGACTTGCGGGTGCGCGTGCGATATGCTTGAGAGCAAGGTTTGCCAGGGGTAAGGCGGAAAAAGCAGGGAGCGCGATGGAAATCATCATCATCACCAGCATAGTCGTCGCCGTGTTTGGCGCAGTGGCGCTGGCCTGGGTGCTGTCGCAGGGGGGCACGCCGGGCGATACACCCCAGGCTGAAGGCACGGCGAATGCGGACGAGCCAGAGATGGCGGCGGGAACTGCGGCCGCGGCGGAAACTGCAGAGACGGCGGCCGAAGCGATGACGAATCCCGCTGCGGGTGGTCAACCTGCCGCCCCGAGCCGCCCCGAACCGGCTCCGTCGCGAACCGCGCCCATGCCGCCGTCTTCGGTGCGACCGCGAACGTCCGCGCCGGAACGATCAGGATTTGATGGCATCGCAGCCTTTGCGGCCGCCGAAGCCGATCAGGTTGTGCCCCCGATCGAGAACATCCCCACGCCGAAATCGTCGCAGCCCGACAGCGGCTCTGGCATGGCGCTGAATACCCGACCCGGCGTCGAACTGGCTGTCCCCGGCCATCCACTGCGCCTGAATGCCATCGACCTGATCGCGTCGCAGATCGAAATCCTGTACGAAGAGTACGTGCGACTGGACGAGGAACGCTCGCGGCTGGCGCAGGAATTGCTGACGAATATGCTGTTCGAGAAGATCGAGCGGACGGCAGGACGCCTGGAGATCGTGACGGAGCAGACGACGCTGGATCTGCGCAAGGAATTGATCAAGGTGAGCGCGGAGTACGATCGGGTGCAGTTCCGATTGGGGTCGTTGCAGCATTTGAATGCGCGGCTGGGCGATCCGCGCGTGGCGCATCAGATCGAGGAGTTGGTGGTGACGGTGCGGGCGCTGGCGGGGGATAGATAGTTGAGTAGTGGGCGTAGTGAGATAGTGGCGTAGTGCGGAAGCAGGAGTGGCATCTGTGGAAATGAAAACGACTTCCGAAATCCAGGCTGATTTCGGAAGTCGGTGTTTTGTGGAGAAGGAAACGGGCCATTGGTTGGAAACCGACCGCAGTCCGGCAATTTGTTTGACTGTGGGAATGGATCAGCCATACTGCCTACGGTTGGACAGGCGAACTACTGAAACGGTCGTCGGGGGGCAATGCACGATGTGACTCAATGGTGACCAGGGGCGAGGAGTCAGGCATTCACTAACAAGGAGATCAACGTGTTCGGCAAAAAATGGTGTGCCCGTGTACTGGTCGCGGTTGGCCTGGCGTTGACGATCACCTCGGTGGTCTATGCGGTTCGCACGACGATCAATACCGACAATGGATCGGTTGACGCCAACTGGGGCAGCGTCACGCTGTTTAGCAATGATGGCGATGACTTCGCCGACAACAATTACGACATCAATCAGGCCTGGCTGACCAACGCCCCCGATAACAGCGAGTTCTATTTCCGGGTCAACCTGGTGGGGAGCGGCCGCTTGCCGCAAGATTACAGTAGCTTCGAAGCCCGCCTGGACTGTAATCGCGATGGCGACTTTGCGGATGCGGTGGATGTGGTGGTCTATTACGCTACAAGAACGACCTCCGATTTCACTGAAGAGGTCGTGGAATGCCAGGGAAACGACTATTATTTCTGTGATTATGCGCCGACGAACACGTCCGACACGAATGCGGACACGTTTGGGGAGGAAATCGCCGGGTCGCCCTACAACTACGAGTGGAAAGCGGACGTGGTCAATGGCGCCACTAATTGGTCGCAATGCCTGGGGGACATCAATGTTCAATTTGCCAGCCTTAACACGTCGCAAGTCTTGCAGGAAAGCACTGTGTGGCGCGGCTACAACGTCACGCCCAATGCCGTGGCGCTAAAGAATTTCACGGCCCAACCGAGTCGCCCGCTGGACATCTGGCCATTGGTCGCAATATCAGTTTTTGCCGTGGTCGCTGGTGCCTGGGCTATAGGTCGAGTGATACGCCGCCGAATGGCTCACTGAGTCCGGCGGGTGGATTTACCGCGGAGACACGGGTGAGCGCACTCGGCTCGCCGTGTCTCCGCGGGTGCGAGGTTGTTGACGGGGTTATTTGGTGCCGGTCTTCTTGACGGCACGCGGCTGAGTTTTGATGTATTCCTTGACCTTGGGCGACTTAGGGCCGAAGTGGGATTTGACGGCGAGTTCGGCCTTGACGACTTCTTCGAGCACTGATTTCAGGCGGGCGTCGCGCGCTTTGGTGGCCGCTTTCAGCGCCAACTTGGCCTGATTGAGTGCGGCCTCCAGATCGTTGAGTTCGCCCACGTAGCCATTCAGCCCCGCCACGTTGAGGGCCGGGCCGTCGGCGTTGGCCTTTGCGCCGGCGATGAGTTGCTCCAGACGTTCCTGCGCGGATACAGCGGCTTTTGCCATGATACATGCCTCCTGTGAGGTGGTTTTTCCGCGTGTATGGCGTGACGCGGCTTGAAAACGAGAATAAATCACAGCGCAACGAAGTTATTTCACCGCAAGACGATATTAAATCTGAGCACGACGGCGTTATTGCATTGTAAAACTTCGTTGTGCAAATGCGTGACGCCGATAGATCAGAGCGCAACGGCGTTATCTCGCTGCGCAACGCAGTTGTGTGTCCGCAGGACGGCGTTGCGCGATGGAAAAACTCCGTTGAGCGGGTGCAGGACGCCGATAAAACAAAGCGCGATAACGTGTATCCGCGTATGGGCGCAGTGTACAATTATCCGTGCGTTGGCGTCAACGGGAAAAGAGTACTAGCGGGCGCGAAAGTCCGATCGGGTTGGTGGGACGATCGGGTATGGAGTAAGGCCGCAAGGTTTGACCGCGATACCGGATCAACTTATACTAACGTCGCGTGATCAAGCAAACGGATCAACGCTCGACAAGGATTGGCATGTTCGAACAAGCCTTCAAGAACATTGACGATGTACTCTGGAAAGAAGCCGGCTGCACCACCGAACTCGACTACACCGAGCAGACGTCGT
>JAUQXD010000986.1 GCA_030834835.1 Thermoflexales bacterium
CTGAGGATAATCAGCCGCGGTTTGACCGGCGGTGGGTTGGCCTTTGAGATAGGCCAGCACGTGCTCATTGGGTTCGCTGCCGTCGAATATCCGCTCGAAAAAGCCCAGCTGGCGTACGCGTTCGGCGACCGGCGGCGTGCCGCCAAACGCAAAGCGCACGCCGCGTGCGTGCAGGGCATCGGCGGCTTCGGCGAATTCGCCCAACAGGCGCTCACCCGTTTCAGGTGTCAGTCGATACGACACACCGACCAGGTCGGCTTGCTCGTCTTGCGCGGCCTGAAGCAACTGCGAAATGGACACGGCCGGGCCTAGAAACACCGTGCGCCAGCCGGCGGCTTCGGCCAGACGCAGAAAATTCATCACACCGGCCACATGGACGCACTCGCCTAAGGCCGCAGCGACTACCGTTTTCATGACAACCTCCAGTTCCGACAGGGATTTCGTCCGGGCAACAAAAATAGACGGCCACCACTAGCTTTGTGACCGTCTCCACCGTGTCCGGTTGAGTGCGAGGACCGAACGACCTCTATCTATTGTCGTTCAGCATTATACCATTAGCAAGGGTGAGAAGTGCTGTCAGGCAAACAAAAAGTCCTCTTGCTCATCACGGAGATTACCGCCAGAGTTCCCTACTCTCCGACTTCATGACCTTTGGCACACGGTGTTATCACGCGGAGGGACTACGCACCGCACCGATGCTCAATCCAACCATCCTCTGCCCGATACTCATTGGCCGTACGGCGGCGATCGAAGTGATCGATCACGCGATCAGTGCACTTCGCACAGGCGTGGTGACGGCGCATACGATGATCGTGACGGGCGAAGCTGACATCGGAAAAACCTGATTGATGGGCGAAGCGAAGGCGCGCGCAAGTCAGCAAGGCTTCACCGTCGTGCACGGCCAGTGCTTTGAGTTTGATCGCGCCTTGCCCTATGCCCCGTCGATCGATCTGCTGCGGGGCTTCAGCCGGCACCACCTGAGTCAACTCCCCAGTCGTTGTGGCAGGCGCGCATGCGCGAACGGCCAAATTGCGGCGCATTGACGAGCTCGTGCACATCAGAATCTGGAGCGGATAGGCGCGCGCGTCGTCATTGATCTGCAGCAAGATCACCGGCTCTGCCGGCTTGAGCCACGCGTCCGCCTCTTGAACTGAAGTGAACCTGGGATCATCAATCGCCAGACTCAGTAGATCGAAATTTAGCGTGTGAGATCAGTTGTGGCTCTAACTGGGCAGGCTTGTCTACTGCGGTAAGATTGTCGGTGCCACCCCACAGTCTCCACAGGACAAGCCTGCCATGATGAATGATACGCTGAAACTGACCGACGCCCAAGTGTTGGCTCATGCCCGGGATCTTCTGCAAGAACACTTGCCTCTGGCGGTGGACGGGAATTGTTGCACGACGGATGATTTGCTGAGTGCGTTGTTGGGCATCGCCGTGAATCGCAGCACCCTGGAGGCGGTTTGCACCGATTGGGTAGCGGCGCCTGACAACTGCTTTATTTTACAGGGGTCAGCCAGCCTGCATAATTTGCTGTTAGCCCGTGAATGGCGGCCTGAAATGCCTGCTGAATTCGCCGCGTGATCGGCCCCATCTTGCCCGATCCGATGACGCGGAAATCGATCTCGCGCAAGGCGATGCACTCGGCGGCTGAACCACACACAAAGACTTCGTCGGCGATGTACAGTTGATCGCGGCTGATCATCTGCTCACTGACTTCGAAGCCGAGATCGTGAGCAATGACGATCAACGAATCACGCGTGATGCCTTCCAGAATCGTCGTGGTGGGCGGCGTGAAGATCCTACCGTGACGCACCACAAAGATATTCTCGCCGGTGCATTCGGCCACATAGCCTTGTGGATCAAGCATAATCGCTTCGTCAAAGCCCAATCGCACCGACTCGGTCTTGGCCAGCGCCGAGTTGGCGTAGTTACCGCCGATCTTGGCCTTGGTCATCATAACATTTGGATGATGCCTTGTATAAGACGAAATGTTGGCGCGGATACCGGCCTCGATCGCGGCTTCGCCGAGGTAAGCGCCCCACGCCCATGTCGCGATGCCCAGATGCGGCGTGCCGCCATCGACGTTGATATTCCAGCCGCCTTCGCTTAGCCAGATCACGGGCCGGATGTAGCACTCCTCAAACTCATTGGCGGCGATTGTTTGCGTGATCGCCAGCGCCACATCCTCGGCACTCCACGGCAGGTTACGCATGCCCAGCACGTGCGCGGAATCGATCAACCGTTCGGCGTGTTCAGGCAAGCGAAATACTGCCGGACCACGATCGGTTTTGTAGCAGCGGATGCCCTCAAAGACAGACAAGCCGTAGTGCAAGCCCACGTTTAAGAAATGCACCGTGGCGTTGGCGAAGTCCACCAACTGGCCATCCATCCAAATGTAGCGACTTTCCATACCCATGATCTTCTCCTTGACACTTACTCCCTCGCCCTCGTAGGGAGAGGTTTGGGGTGAGGGTTATTGCACGTCGCGTTGATAAGAACCTAGCACACGCAGCGTGGTCGCGTACTCGCTCAAGTGATCGAGCGCACGCTGCACGTTGGTATCGGCTCGGCTGCCGACAAAATCAAGGTAAAACAAATAGTCCCACGGCGTACCCGCCAGCGGCCGCGATTCGATCTTGGTGAGATCAAGGTCGCGTAGCGCGAACACACTCAACGCTTTGAACAGCGCGCCGGGCACATTCTTCAGGGTGAACACGATCGACGTCTTGGCGGGCGCAGCCGGCACGATCGGTTCGCGGGCCAAGATCACGAAGCGGGTGTAGTTGGCCTCGTCGTCTTCGATGCCTTCTTCGAGAATCTGCATCTCATAGAACTCAGCCGCCCGCCGCGACGCAATCGCCGCGTGATCACGCCGACCGCTGGCCTTCAGCATCTTCACCGCGCCCGCTGTGTCATAGACGACTTCGCGTTGAATGCCCAATCGAGTGATGGTGTGTTCACATTGGGCCAGTGCTTGCGGATGGGACATGATCAGCGTTAAGTCACGGAGCGACGATCCCGGCCAACCGATGAGACAGTGCCGCACCCGATGGATCTTCTCGCCGATCAAGTGTAGTTGATGGCGCATGAATAGATCGTAGTTGCGGTGGATGCTGCCGCCCAGCGAATTTTCCACCGGCACGATGCCGCGTTCGACCGCGCCCGCTTCGACCTTCTCGAAGACCTCGTCGAAAGACGGGCAGGCAATCGGTTCGATGTCATTGCCGAAATATTCCAGCGCGGCGGCTTCTGAATACGCGCCGCGTTCACCTTGAAAAGCGACGTTCATGGTAAGTCCTTGATGCAAGAGGCAGGATGCAGGATGCAGGATGCAAGCAGTCTTGCTTCATGCATCTTGCATCCATCAGCCAATGCGCTTCAGGATTTCATCCGCCATCTGTCGCGTTGACAACGTGCCACCGAGATCGGCGGTGCGGCAGCCGTCGGTGATGACTTGCTCGACGGCATATTCGACGAGTTGCGCTTCGGCTTCGAGTTTGAGCGAATGCCGCAGCAGCATCGCCGCCGAGAGGATCGTGCCAATCGGGTTGGCGATGCCCTTGCCCGCGATGTCGGGCGCGGAGCCGTGAATGGGTTCGTACAGGCCGGGACCGCTCGAACCGAGCGACGCCGATGGCAGCATGCCCATCGATCCGGCCAGCACCGAGGCTTCATCGGTGAGAATGTCGCCGAACATGTTCTCAGTCACAACCACATCGAACGCCGCCGGGCCGGTGATCAGCTTCATCGAGGCGGTATCGACCAGCACGTGATCGAGCGCGATGTCGGGATGGGCCTTGCCAATCGAGGTGGCGATCTGCCGCCACAATCGTGATGATTCGAGCACGTTGGCTTTATCGATCGAGGTCACTTTCTTGCGCCGTCCGGCCGCGAGTTGGAAGGCCAACTCGACCACTCGCTGCACTTCGTAATCGTGATATTCCAGCGTATCGACGGCGCGCACGTGACCGTCCACTTCGCTGCGGCCTTTGGGTTGCCCGAAGTACAAGCCGCCCGTCAGTTCGCGGATGACGAGAATATCCACGCCCTCCAACTTCTCCGGCTTCAGCGGCGATGAATCGATCAAGGCCGGATGCACTTTCACGGGGCGCAAGTTCGCAAAGACGCCCAGCCCTTTGCGCAAGGCCAGCAGACCGCGTTCGGGTCGATCCTTGGCGGCGGGATCGTCCCACCTGGGCCCGCCGACTGCGCCCAACAGCACCGCATCTGACTTTTGGCAATCGGCCAGTGTTTCATCGGTGAGCGATGAGCCATACGCATCGATCGAGCAGCCGCCCATCAAACGCTCAGCGTATTCGAACGAATGCCCGTACTTCTGCGCGACTGCGTCCAGCACGCGCACGGCCTGCGTGACGACCTCAGGGCCGATACCATCACCAGGAAGTAAA
>JAUQXD010000987.1 GCA_030834835.1 Thermoflexales bacterium
ATTTTGATCCGCCTGAACAAATCGCCGTCACAACCCAATTTACGAACCGCGATCACCCGCAGCAGCATGGTCATGCTGGCGGTTGCGGCACTCCTGGTTGTGGTCGCCGGCACAGTACTGGCCGGCTTCGCTCAGGACAAAATCGATCAATGCTCGAACAACAACACTGTCCTGGGCCAGTGCACATGGATCAATGGCATCGTTCAGGGGAATAATTCGGTTTACAAAGAAGGCATGTCGAATCCGCAGCGCGCGCTGTGGGTGGGCGTGACCGACGGGCCAACCCACACCATCGAGTTTGACATGCAGTGGAGCAAGGGCGGCATCCACGGTTACGATTTCCTGACTTCGTACGAGCAGGCGCAGGCGACCGCGCAGGCGCTGGGCGTTTTCACCCTCACGCTGAATGAATGCGCCGACCTGGGAGGGCTAACGGCCGACTGCGAGGCCGCCACCGGCGTCAGCAGTTCGTACATCGACATCGACGTTCCCGACGACCCCTACTTGAGCAAAGACGGACCAACCCAGCCGCGACTGGACGCCTACGAAGCGATGTATGGCAATCGCACGATCCGGCTGCGGGCCGATCAACCGATCACGGCAGCGGTGTTGTCCCTGGTGCATGACATGGCCGATAGCGCCGATACCGGCGACTCGTTCGTTCATTACACGCTGGTCTTTACCTCGTCGGCGCAATCTGTCCTGCTGCAGGCGGCCGGTCATATCGCCCGGTCGCTAGGCCCGACAGGTTGGGGCGCCGGCCTGGGCGCGGCCTCCATCAGCGGCGGACCGTGGCACTTCAAGAACTTCAAGTTCGACGGCACCGGCGGCAGTCAGGATAACCAGATTACGACGGCGATTCCAACCGCGGTGAGGCTAACCGGCCTGAGCGCCTCGGCGGCGGCCAACCACGAAGCGCTGCTATCGGCGGCTCTGGTGCTGGGTTTTGGATTGATTTTTATAATGGGCCAGAAACAATCGAAGCGGCGATAAATCATCAGCGTCGATTGACGAACAGCCCTTTTTATTCAAACCGCCCGATCGGCTAATGCCGCCCGGGCGGTTTTGTTATCTGGCCGACCCATATCACACCGGTGCGCAGCCACCGCGAACCCGCCAGGCGATCCCCTGGGACTGAGGTCAGGTTGCGTCATGGCGCCGATCGACATACCATGATTGCCACACCTTGATCCGAGACTTGGAGCCAGACATGGCCGATAAACTAAAGCAAGCGATTCAACTCATCAAATCAGGCGACACGGAGCGCGCACGCCAACTGCTGATCGAGAAGTTGAAGACCGATCCGAAGAATGATACGGCCTGGGTGTGGCTGGCGACCGTCGTCGAGACGGCGGAGTTGAAACAGGAATGCCTCGAAGAGGCCCTGAAGCATAATCCGCACAACGAAGTCGCGCGGCGAGCGTTGACCGCGATGGGACAACCGCCCGAACCGCTTCAAGATCGGACCGGGCCGGTCACGACCGGGCCGGCAGCGTTCGACGCCGTCGAGGCGCGCCCGGCCAGAGTTCCCGCGGGACGCCGCAAAGTCATTCGTCTTGCGCTGCCGATCTTTCTGCTGGCGCTGATCGTGATCGCGCTCACCTATGTCGTCAACCTCGGCGAGCTGGCGTATCGCAACAACGGGGATGTAATCAACGCGACGATCCTGAATCTCGACAAGGCCACCGATTCCAACAGCCCCGATGAGGTGTGCACCGCCGCTTATCAATTCATGGCCTACGGCGCGCTTCGCAAAGGGAGCAGCGCTTTTGCCTGCGACGAATGGGCGCAGGTTGAAAAGTCGCGGATGATCCGGATCGAATATCAGAGAAGCCAGCCGGATGTGAGCCGGTATTATCTTCGTCCAAACAATGGAGACACCCTGATGCGGGTCGGGTTCGGGCTGGGTGGATTGCTGGTGATCGTCAGCGTCGGGTTGGTGGTGTGGGGATTTTGGCCGAGGAAATCAGCACCGTAACACGTTCTGCACAGAGTCATGCGCTAACTTCAACATTTGGTCTGCGATGGAGAGGTGTGCTATTATCTGATTGAACAACCTCACCGACTTCGCCGGCCCTATGATCGCACATGACAGCCATTTACCACATCACCCACCTGCGCAATTTACCGAACATCATCAACGATGGCGGTCTGTGGTGCGATCAAGTCGTGATGCAGCGCAAGCTGGCTTATGTGAGCATCGCCCACCAGCACATCAAAGATCGGCGCGCTAGAAAAGCAGTGCCCGGTGCGCCCGGCGGCAAGCTGGCCGATTACGTTCCCTTCTATTTTGCGCCACGCTCGCCCATGTTGTATGCCATCAATATGGGTAATGTCCAGGATTACGCAGACGGCCAGCGCCCCATCGTGCATCTGGTCTCGTCGGCTGAAGCAGTACAGGTTGCAGGCCTACCATTCACCTTTACCGATGGACATGCTGAGATGGACATCAGCCGCTTTTTTACCGACTTGCATGACTTGGATAAAGTGGATTGGGAGATGATGCAGGCGAAGTATTGGAATGACACCCTGCAGGACGGCGATCGCAAACGTCGGCGGCAGGCTGAATTCTTGGTGCATCAATTTTCCCGTTGAGGTTCATCGAGCGGATCGGCGTTATCAATCACATGCTGCGCATGCAGGTGACGGCATTATTCCCTGACCCTGCGTCAAGACCGCCTATCACCATCGAACCCGCGTGGTATTATTAGCATTGGAGTCAGCCATGGTCGAGTTCAAAAGCGGTAATTTATTACAAGCCGACGTGGAAGCGCTCGTCAACACCGTGAACACGGTCGGAGTGATGGGCAAAGGCATTGCATTACAATTCAAACAAGCGTTTCCTGAAAACTTTGTTGCCTACGAACGCGCCGCTAAGAAAGGCGAGATTGTGCCCGGCCAGCTGTTCGTGTATGAAACCGGGCAGTTTGCCAACCCACGCTATATTATCAATTTCCCAACCAAACGCCATTGGCGTAGCAAGGCTCGGCTGGATGACATCGAATCGGGCTTGCGCGATCTGGTGCGCATCATCCGCGAGAAAAACATCCAATCCATTGCCCTCCCGCCGTTGGGGTGTGGTTTTGGCGGGCTGGATTGGAGTGAAGTCCGCCCGTTGATTTTAGCTGCGCTGGACAATCTGCCGAATATTCGCGCCTGGATTTATCCGCCAGCGGGAACACCAGCCACAGAAAAAATGCCGGTCGCCACCAGCCGTCCCAAGCTCACCCTGGGGCGGGCAGCATTGATCGAGCTCATCGACCAATATGCTTTGCCCGGTTACCGTGTCACGCAGCTGGAAATCCAAAAACTGATGTACTTCCTGCAAATGGCCGGTGAACCCTTGCGGCTGAACTACGTCAAACAACAATACGGGCCGTATGCCGAGAATCTGCATTTCGTTCTACAGCATCTGGAGGGCCACTATCTGCGTGGTTATGGCGCGCGCAGCGGCGGCTCAAATCTCTATCTGTTGCCTGACGCTCACGCCGAAGCCGAAGCCTTTTTGCGTGACTCCCCCGAAACGCAGCAGCGCCTCGCGCGCGTGGCAAAATTGATCCAGGGCTTTGAGACACCCTATGGCATGGAACTGCTGGCTACCGTTCACTGGCTGGCCCAGGAAGACCCCCATGTCAAGCAGGACTACGAGGCTGCGGTGCGCGGTTTTGAGGCTTGGAATCAGCGCAAGCGCGAACACTTCCACCCGGAACATATTCAAACAGCGTGGGATAGACTGCAACAGCAAAACTGGTTATAACCTCGGCCATTCGTTGCTCTGCTCGGCCTTCTCGGCCCAGTTGCGTTTGCCGCTCCAACTGTCGATTGCAATCGCGTACACGCTGGTGCGCTTCAATTCTTGATCGGTGATCGGCCTGAACTCCTGCCCCGGCGTCATGTCCGGGAACTACTTCTTCAGCAGACCATACAGCGCGTGACGCTGCTCGTCGGCGTCATCCACCACCCGGATCGATCCAAAGGCAATGACGCTCTCGTACTGGATCGAAAATTCCAACGCCACATTCGACGGCAAAAAACGGCCAAACTCGCTGGCCTCGAAGCACACTCGTTCGTGCCGCTCGGCGTTGGCGCGCACCCGCCCCACAATGTTGGAATGAAAATAGATCGTGTGCCGGTCGGCGTCGTACCAGAAGTTCGTCGGCGTGATAAAGGGCTGCTCGTCCCAATGTGTGGCGACGTGGCCAATCAGAGCGCGCTGTAAAAACGCCCGTGTCCACTCATCGCTCATCGCGTTGTCTTTCCGGCGCTGTTGATTGGCCGGGGTGACATCGAGACTGTAGTTTTTGGGCATGATCGCCTCGCTGAAAGACCTGTCAGGTGGCGCAAGCGAACTCTTGTTTGCAGGCATCCGGAGCGCCACCTGACAGGTCGATTTATCTTCATTATACTCGCCGCCCCTTCAATTCTTCCTCGCCCGCCGATTCGTGACACCCGTCACCGAACAATCGGCCGCGCAGCCACGCAGCCATTTGCCTTTATTCCGTATTTTCAATAGAATGCCTGTCACTTGTTGACAGGAGGCGACCGCTTATGATAAAAGATTCTCAGGCGCCGGCGCTAAACGAGCTGGATCGCGCCATCTTGACCGAACTGCAAACGGACGGCCGCATCAGCAACGTGCAGCTGGCCCGCCGCGTGCACCTGTCGCCGCCGGCCACGCACGCGCGGCATAAGCGCCTGGAGCGGGAGGGTTTCATTCGCCAGTACGGGGCCACACTCGATCGGGAGAAGGCCGGCTACGATCTGCTGTGCTTCATTCACGTCAGCCTGCACCTGCATCAACTCGACCAGGTTGAGAAGTTCCGCAACGCCATTCGCAAAATTCCCGAAGTGCTGGAATGCCACCAGATCACGGGCGAATACGATTATCTGTTGAAAGTGGTGCTGCGCAATCGCAAAGACCTGGAACGCTTCGTGGTCGATCGGTTGACGCCGCTGCTGGGCGTGGGCCGCATCCACACCAGCCTGGTCTTGAGCGAAGTGAAATCGACGACGGCGCTGCCGTTGAAGTAGGGGGAGACGATGAAGACATACCGTTTAGCCGTCATCGGTTTTGGCAACGTGGGCCAGGGCTTTGCGTCGATTCTGCGCGACCGGGGCGAAGAACTGGCGCAGCGCTTTGGCGCGCGCTTTCAGATCGTAGCGGTGTGCGATTTTCTCAAAGGCAGCGTGCATGATCCGAAAGGCCTCGCGCCGGCGGTGCTGCTCGATTCGATCGCAGCCACCACCACCCTGAATCGAGTGGCCGCGTCCGCTCGTGGCTGGAACGCCCTCGAGACGATCGAG